>NZ_CANPVO010000049.1:0-39002 GCF_947581785.1 Candidatus Palauibacter polyketidifaciens
GCCCGACGGCTCCGGAGGCGAGCGGCTGACGCGCGGCGCGGAGACGGGGATCGTCCACCGGCTGACCCGCGTCACCGACGACGACGGGCCCGGCATCGACCCGGACTCACGTCCCTACCTGTCCCTCCACAACGACGGGACGGAGCAGCGCGGCTACGCCCGCTTCGCCGGCGGCTGGGCCAACGCGAGCGACGGAGATCGGGCCGAGACCCTGATCCTGGAGGAAGCGCGCCTGGCCGGACTCACCCGCGCCGACAGCGTAGACGTCCTGCTCTACCGCTCCGAGCGCTTCGACGACCCGCCGGACTACTTCGTCGCGGGTCCGGACCTCGCCGACCCCGCCCAGGTGACGCGGATCAACCCCTTCATCGACGAGGTGGCGTGGGGCCGGGCGGAACTCGTCGACTTCACGAGCGAGTCGGGCCGCGACCTCCAGTTCGTCCTCCTCCTGCCCGCGAACTACGAGGAGGGTCGCGCCGTGCCCACGATCGTGTACACGTACGAGATCCTCACGCCGCAGATGCACTTCTTCCGCGTCCCCAGCGAGCGGGACCACTACAACTACACGGCCTGGAATCAGCACGGGTACGCGGTGCTGCTGCCCGACATCGTGTACCGGGCGCGGGATCCGGGCGTGAGCGCGCTGGAGTCCGTGCGCGCGGCGGTGGCCAAGGCGGTCGAGATGGGGGTGACGGACCCGGACGC
Organism: Candidatus Palauibacter polyketidifaciens; assembly: GCF_947581785.1. Taxonomy (NCBI): domain Bacteria; kingdom Pseudomonadati; phylum Gemmatimonadota; class Gemmatimonadia; order Candidatus Palauibacterales; family Candidatus Palauibacteraceae; genus Candidatus Palauibacter; species Candidatus Palauibacter polyketidifaciens. Next base: position 706 of record NZ_CANPVO010000049.1, read on the forward strand.
GGTCGGCCTCATCGGGCACTCGTGGGGCGGCTACCAGGCGACCTTCCTACCCACGCGGACCGACATCTTCGCGGCGTCCGTGGCGGGGGCGCCGCTCACCGACTTCGTCAGCTTCATGGGCCAGTTGCACTGGAACCCGGGCATCGCCGAGGTGAGCCACTGGGAGACCGGCCAGGCCCGCATGGGGGTGCCGTTCTGGGAGGACCCCGAGGCGCACCGGCGGAATTCGCCCATCCACGAGGTGCAGAACATGGAGACGCCGCTGCTGATGGCGTTCGGCGACGAGGACGGCGTGGTGGACTGGGACCAGGGGACCGAGTTCTTCAACTTCGCCCGCCGCGCCGAGAAACAGATGGTGCTCCTGGTCTATGAGGGGGAGGACCACGGATTCCGCGAGGAGGCGAATCAGAAGGACTACCACCGGCGCATCCTCGAGTGGTTCGGGCACTACCTGAAGGGCGAGCCCGCCCCCGCGTGGATCACGGAAGGGGTGGCGCTCGACGCGCTGGAGGAGGAGAAGAAGCGCGTGGCCGGGAAACCGTGACGCCGTGACTCCCGCCGGCGTGCGCACCTGCCCGAACTGCGGGCGCGACCGGCCGGAGAGCTTCTGCGCGCACTGCGGGCAGAGCGACCGGGACTACGCCCGCGCCCTCCGCTCCGTGGCCGGCGAGTTCGTGCGCGAGACGTTCGAAGTGGATTCCCGCCTCTTCCGCACGCTGAAGCTGCTCATGTTCCGCCCCGGAAGCCTCACCAGGGAGTTCTCCCGCAACCGCCGCGCCGGCTTCGTGTCGCCGGTTCGGCTCTACATCTTCGCCAGCTTCGTCTTCTTCCTCCTGCTGTCGCTGCTGGGGGACATCGGCGAGGCGAGCGCGAACCTGACCGACGAGAGTGTCGACCGCAGCCTGACCGCGGAGGACCGGGCAGACGCGGAGGACCAGGCGGACGCCGCCGCCCAGCCCCCGACGGAAGAGCAGCTCGCGGCCTTCAGGGCGGGGCTACCGCCGGAGCAACAGAGGAAGGCCGACGACATTCTCGCCCGGTCGGACGGCAATTCCCGGCAGCTTCTTCTCACCCTGGCCCAAGCGGGGAACCTCGAGGAGCGGCACTGGACCCTGAGGTTCTTCGTGCTGTCGATGATCGACATCGTTCACGATCCCTCGCTCATACCCCGGCGTTTCCTCGCGAACATGCCGATCGCGATGTTCTGCCTGCTTCCGTTCCTCGGGCTGATCCTCGCCGTCTTCCATTTTCGGAAGAAGCGCTTCTACGTAGAGCACCTGGTTTTTGCCATCCATGTCCAGACGTTCACGTTTCTCGTCTACTCGGTCGCGCTTCTGCTCCCCGAATCGGGGCCGGGCCTCTGGGTCCGCCTGAGCTGTCTGCTGGTTCCGTACCCCTACTTCGTCATTGCCCTCCGACGCTACTACGACAACGGCTGGATCCTGTCGGTGGTGAAGTCGGTCGGGGTCTACGTGCTCTACTCGATGGCGCTGATCCCCGCGTCCCTTCTCTCCATCCTCGTGACCGGCTAGGCTGGGCCGAGCAGTTCGAGGGTGGTGAGTGCGAGGGCCTGCGTGCACGCCACGAGGTCGTCCACCGCGCACGACTCGTCCGGTTGGTGCGCCTCCTCGAGGGGGCCGGGGCCGTAGGCGACGCAGTGGTCGATGCCGGCGATGCGGGCGAAGTGCTTCTGGTCGTAGGTGCCGGGGCTCGCCACGAGTGCCGCGGGGTGGCCGACGACCGTCTCCACCGCGCGGGACAGCGCGGCCACGAGCGGTGAGCCGGGCGGTGCGGAGGTCGGATGCACGACCATGCGCTCCTCGATCGTGAAACGGCGCCCCGGGTCGTCGCCCTCCACCGACGCGACGAGGCGCTCGATCTCGGCGCGCACCTCCTCGAAGGATTCCTCGGGGATGAAACGGCGGTCGAAGGTCGCCGTGCAGCGGTCGGCCACGCACGGCGATTGGGTCGCCCCCCCGCCGGCCTGGCCCCCGGTGACCGCGTTGACGTTCAGCGAGGGGCGCCGGGAGGGTTCGGGCACGACGGGCAGCGCGGACAGGCGCGTCGCCAGTTCGGGAGCGAGCCGGGTTCGGAAGGCTTCCAGGAGGGCGCCCATGTCGTCGATGGCGCTACGGCCGAGGTGGCTCATGCTGCCGTGCGCCGCGTGGCCGTGGGCGATGACGTCGAACCAGTAGACGCCCCGGTGCCCTAGGCACACGCGCGCGGGTCCGAACGGCTCGGGGATGATCGCGTACCGGGTGTCGTCGCTCGAGATGATCCCCGCTTTGCACAGGTGCGCGACCCCGGCGAAGCCGCCGCTCTCCTCGTCGACGGTGGCGCTGATGTCCACGGCCCCGGCGAGTTCGACCCCCGCCCGCCGCAGCGCCTCGACCGCGAACACCGCGGCGGCGATCCCGGACTTCATGTCCGACGCGCCCCTCCCGTAGAGGCGCCCGTCGCGCACCGCGCCCGCGAACGGGTCGACCGTCCACCCGTCGCCCGGGGGAACCACATCGAAGTGGCCGTTAAGGTGGAGCCGCGGGCCTCCCGGAGGGGCCGCGCCCCGTCCCACCACATTCACCCGCGGATATTCGGCGGTATGCTCGGGGCGCCCCTCCGCCGCCACGTATTCGACCGCCAGCCCAATCGTCTCCAGCCGCCGGCCGATCAGGTCGGCGCACTCCCCGTAACACTCCCCGGGCGGATTCACCGTGGGGATCCGGATCATCTCCGCCGTGAAGGCCACGATCTCGTCGACCGCGGCCTCCACCTCGGCGAGGATGCGGTCCTCCCGGCGAAGGTCGGTCGGCGGGTCTGCGTGGTGCATCCGGATCTCCGGGCCGGGGGGACATGCGGGCCGGTTGCCCGGCGAGTGCGGTCCCTACATTGTGTCGCGCCCTACACCACACGAAACCCTGCCAGAGAATCCCCATGACCGCGATGTTCAGCCTGAAGGGACGCACCGCTGCGATCGTCGGAGGCGGTTCCGGCATCGGCGAAGCCGTCGCGATCGGGTGTGCGGAGGCCGGCGCGTACGTGTCCTGCCTCGATATCGACGCGGACGCCGCGGCCCGCACCGCGGCCGCCATCCGGGAGGCGGGGGGCGAGGCCGACTCCGCCCGCCTGGACATCCTGGATGGCCCCGCCGTCACCGCCGCGTTCGAGGCCATCACGGCGGCCCGCGGGTCCCTCGACGTCGTCGTCTGCACCCCCGGCGTGAACGTGCGCAAGCCGCTCCTCGACTACACCGACGAGGAGATCGACCGCGTGCTGGGCCTCAACCTCAAGGGGGGCGCTCACGTCATCCAGGCTGCGGGGCGGATCATGACCGCGCAGGAATCGGGTTCCATCATCCTCTTCAGTTCGATCCGCTCGGTGGTCGTCGAGCCGGGGCAGAGCATGTACGCCGCCACCAAGGCGGGAATCGTGCAGATGGTGCGCACCGCCGCGGCCGAACTCGGGCCCGGCGGGGTGCGGGTGAACGCGGTCGCGCCGGGCGTCATCGACACGCCGCTCACGGTCCCGATCAAGGACAACCCGGGCTGGTACGGCGCCTACGCCGCGCGCAACATCCTCAACCGCTGGGGCAGCGCCGCGGAGATGGCCGGCCCGACCGTCTTCCTCGCCTCTGACGCCGCCAGCTACGTCACCGGCACCGTCCTGTTCGCCGACGGCGGCTGGACCGCCATCGACGGGAGATACACGCCGCCCTCCGGCTGACCCCGACCATGGCGCCCGACTTCACGCACGCTCTCCCATACCTGCTCCTCCGGGTGGCGTTCGGCGCCGCCATGTCGAGAGGCCCCCGTCTCGTTGGGCCCGCCTGCATAGCGCGAGGAGACGCCGCCACGGGCAGCGGGACCGCGGTTACGCCCGCATGGTCGCCTGGCACGCGATGGCGCGCGCGCCGATCCTCTCTTCCAGCCGATCAAGGATCGCGTCGTCGAGACCGTCGGCACGGGCGGCCGCGACGATGCCGGCCAACCGGCCGGCCACGTCGACGGCAACGCCTTCGCACAATGCGTGCACCTCCGCGGCGGGGAGCTCCACGTCCCCGGCGAAACGTGTCCAGTGCCTTGTCCGGATGTATCCCAGACGGGCTTCGCCGCCGATCTTCGTCGCCAGCTTGAGCCTCGGCTCGTAGTGCTCGGGATATGGCAGCAGGCTGGCCACATCGTACAGAGGGGCGAGAGACGCTCGCCCGCCCGCGCCGATCAGCAGGGAGAAGTTCTTCGCGTGCGCGTCGGTTCCGCCGATGACCCAGTTCAGCGCGAGTGCGCGGACGAACCTCCGGAGGTCGTGCCCGGGACGGGTGGAGTGCGTTCGGATCGCCTGGGCCATGGCGCCGCAACCGGGACCGCCGTCGCTCTCGTACTTCGCCGTCGGCGGCAGGCCCATGGCCTGGCAGAGATCTTCCTGGTGGACTCGCACCAGGCCGTCGGCAGTCCCCACGCGGTCGTACCGTTCCACGACGAGCGCCGTCTGTTCGCCGAACCGGCGCACCCGCGAGCGAGCCGCCGCGACGCCGAGCGCACGGGCGAGCGTCAGGCAGAGATGCTCGTTTTCGCAGTGTCCCGGAAAGCCGGGAATCGGAGGTTTCAGAATGTGCGTCGTGGGCGTCCGGCCGCGAGGCACTCCCCACCGACCGTCGGCGAAGTACAAAGCCGTCTTGGCCTGCGCGCCCGCAAGGCTGAACCGGCCGGCGTCTCCGGGGAGACGCCACGCGCTCCCGTCCTCCTTCAGCGCGCGCAGGCGAGCGCCGACCTGCTCCTCCGTCAGCCAGTCGACCTCCGGATCTTGCCCGCCGAGCAGGCGCTCGACGCGGTCGGGGGGCGCAAACTGGACTCCGCCCGGACAATCCTCGCCCGTCGCCCGCAGCAGGGAGAACGCGCTCCGCGCGGAGACGTGGAAGCGTCTCGCCCATCGCGCGAGAACGTTCTCGTTGTCCGGCAGGAGTCCCCACAGCCACGGTGCGATGCCGTCGTGCCCGTACTCGGCGCCGGCGAGAGGCATCGACAGGGACAGCGGGTATGCGCCCGGCGCCCGGCGCCACGCTCCATCGTACGAGAACGTGAGCCGCTCGTGCTTCCGGCGCGACAGGGATCCCATGACCTTGCCGTTCGCTACCGCGACAAGGCGTTCGGTCACGACTCTGGACCCTCGTGGGCTCCAACGATCGCCTCAATGTCGGGGACGGCGATGCGGACGCGGGAACCTGGGGGCTCCGGGAACTTCTCGCCGTGGATCGAAAGCGACAGGTTGAGCGTCGCAAGTGTCTGAAACGCCTTGCCCAGTTCGGCTCGCGGCTTGCCGGCTTCGATCGCCACGATCCACTGCCGGCCAACGCCGGCCGCCCGTGCGAGGTCCGCCTGCGTCATTCCTCGCGCACGTCTGGCCCGGCGGATCAGGAGGCCGAGTTCGAGGGGAGTGCGAAACTGCATCGCCTACCGTCCGGTTACGAGTCACTGTCACCGGCTAAAATGTATGCGATCAGCGACAATCATGCGATGTCGTCGAACTAAGACAAATCACGAATGTCTGCGAACGGCGACAACTTCACGTCACAGATTGAGCGGGCGCCTCTCGAGTCTGCGGAGCCCGAGCCAGGCTCATCAGGTGTGCCTGGCGCTCGCGACGAAGCGTCGCAGCCGGCGCACCGCGAGCGAAAGGCCGGTCCACACCATCAGCGCGGCCGCCAACGAGAAGAGTCCCGCCAGCAGCTGACCCGCAAGCCCCCAGTACTCTCCCGTGTGCGCGTACCGCAGGAACTGCTGCGCACGCCGCCCGGGCGTGTCGTCGGCGAATGATTTCCATGCGCGGGCGGTGCCGGAGGCGGCGTCCAGGGTGAGAACGCCGGTCCTGTGAGGCTGGCCCGCTCGGCCCGCCCGCACCTCGACGCGGACCTCACCGTCCGAGGGGCGCGGCACGTTCAGGATCAGCGTCCGCCACTCCGGCGTCCACGCCTCGGCGGTAGCGAGGACGGCCCCCAGGTCGGGGTCCGGCGCGCGAGCGGGGTCCGGCACGCGGGCGGAGTCCTCCGCGGTCGCCGCCTCCTCGACCGCCGCTCCCTCGATTCCCACTCCTTCGGAAGATGATTCGGGCGGCCATGCCCCGGCGGGCACCACGTTCCCCACGATCGGATAGGCCCGGTCTCCCACGGCCGGATACGACGAAGTGACTCCCGTTGCCGCGATCACGACGAGCGGGAGGACGGACCAGATCCCGACCACCTGGTGCCAGTTGAGATCGCGCCGGGCGCCTCTCTCCCCGCGACGGAGAAGGATCGCGTTGGCGAGCGACCGCCGGGTGACGGGCCGCGGGATCCAGAGGATGGGTCCCGTGAGCAGCAGAAAGAGGAAGGCCAGGTTGAACGCCCCCGTCACCGCCCGCGCGCGACGCACCGAGCCTCCCGAGACGTTGAACCAGCGGTGCCAGTTGTGGACGCTCTCGAAGAACCGCTCGAGTCCGCCCGGTCCCGTCGCCAGCACCCGCCCCGTGTACGGATCGACGCGGGCGTACCGGCCCTGCCCCTCGTGCACGCGCACGGGCGCGCCCGGGTCCGACCGATAGCTCAGCGACGTCGCCGCAAACCCCGCCGCCCCCGCGATCTCCTCCGGCGACAGTCGTACCGCACCCTCCGGCGCGGCCACGGCGTACCGTCGCTCCGCGAGTCCCGTCACCGTTTCCTCCAGCGACAGGACCACGCCCGTCGCCGCCAGCATCAGGATCACGACCCCTGCGGCCGCGGCCACCGCGAGGTGCAGCCAGAAGATGACTGCCCGGATCATCGCATCGACGCCACGGGGCCGACGTCAGCCCGCGCCCCGCCAGGACCCGCGGCTATCCCTCCGGGTTCAGCGTCACGTAGCGCTCGAACCGCGCGACCTCGTTCTCATCCACATACTTCCCGATCTCGCGGCGGAACTGGTCCATGTCGGTGTACGGGCGATACTCCTCGAACTCGTGAGCCATGCGATCGCTCATCCCCGGAACCGCCATGATCTCTTCGCGGGTGGCGCTGTTCAGGTCGATCGGGACGTACACGTAGCGCGCGAGCCGCTCGACCTCTTCCTCGCCCACGTACTTCCCGATTTCCATGCGGAACTCGCCCATGTCCACGTACGGGCGGTACTCCTCGAATTCATGCGCCATCCGGTCGCCCACACCCGGAATCCGCAGGATCTCGTCGGTCGTCACGTCGTTGAGGTTGATCGGCAGCCAGAACGCGCCGTAGGCCGCGAGCGCCGCCTCGTCGCCGATCGCCTCCGCAAGCGCTCCGTGCAGATCCGCCGCGCTCAGGTAGGGCCGTCCGCCGACGACCGCCGCGGCAACCTCCGCCGTGATCCCGGGGACCGCGGTCAACTCGGCTTCGGTGGCGAGGTTGGGGTTCAGGAGGGCGGCCGCTGCATCGGCGGCATCCATATCGCCCATGGCCTCGGTGAACTCTGCGGCGGCGTGTTCGGACTCTGCAGCGGCGTGCTCGGACTCGGCCGCATGTTCATCCCCGCCACAGCCGCCCGTCAGTACCGGGATCATGGCGATGGCAAGGGTTGCGGTGTGATGACGGGACATGCTTCCTCGGCTCCTGGATTAGAATGAGACCCATTCTCAACCGTCTCCGAAGATTCACGGCCGATTCGGCTGGGTCAAGGGTCCTCATCGGCACCGCTTGCCCTGCGGGCGTCAGCCGGTCGAAACCGTCCGGGCGGGATCCCAACTTCGTGCCCGTGGTGGGTGCCTGAAAACCCGTACAAGGCCTTAAGCAAATTGAAAATTGCATTTTGGATTTGCTTAAGCCGATGCACGGGCGGCGACACGCCCATGATTGCTCGAGATCTTCCCGCCGTGGCCCGGGCGGGCCGAGGTGGCCGTAGCCTTCGGGGGAGTCGGTTACTCGTCGATCCGGTGGACAACGTCCCTGGCATCTGCAGCTAGCCCGGCGACCTCAGGGACACGTGCAGGTGATCGGCCGTGCCCACGTGGCGGAGCGTGTGGAAGCCCATCGCCCGGAACGCGAGTTCGGCCGCGAGGTTCCGCCATGCGGGCCGGTTCATGGTGCGAAGATCCAGCGCATGGACGAAGCCGTCGTCCTGCCGGAAGTGCAGGGAAGACTCGTTGGCCGGAAGCCCCGCCCGGGCGTAGAACTCGGGCGTGCGCGCCGCATCGGTGATCACGGCGTCGGGGTCCGCCAGGACGAAGACCGATACGGCCATCCGCAGCAGGGGATGAAGGCCCAGGTACTCGGAGCGCACCTCTTCCGACTTCACGTTCCCACCCGCGATGACGAGCAGCGAGTAGAGCACGAACGCGCCGGCGCCGAGCGCCGCGATCCGGGCCGCGAACCTCCGGAGCCGCTTCCCCGCCCCCAGGCGCCGGCTCGCCGCCCACGCGTAGAACGCCAGGAGCAGCGCGGTGGCGGCCGCCGAGACCGCCAGAGAGGACCACGCCCCCAGCCCCCACTGCTGCCAGGCGAAGACGCCGCCGCGGACGAGGAGGACGAAGGGAAGCACCGCAAGCAGAACCGCCGTCACTCCCCACCGCACGATCCTGCGAAACCAGCGCCCCGGTCGCGTCCGGTCGCGACGGTCCAACTCCCCGGGCCCGCCCGCGTTCTCGGCACCCGGATACTCGACCGTCAGCCCGCTCACGTCTCCCTCGGTGACCCTGTCCATGCTCGTGCCTACGCAGAAGGTCGTCCGTTGGCTTCGGGCGAACAGGTCGCAGCTCACCCTGTTCAGATTCCGGAGGCTGACGCGGTCATAGCAGCCCGGTTGCCCCCTATTGAGAATCCATTATCATTAGGGCCGCAATGCTCTCGGCCACTCCCCCGGCTCGACACCACCCGCAGCGAGCGAGAGCAACCGGAAGCCTTCCAGGACGGGCATGATGAAACGACTCATCGCAGTTCCTTTTCTTCTGATCGTGGGCCTGAGCGCCGCCGCGCCGCCTTCGGCCGCGCAGGCGCAACAGGACGAGGGCGTTATCGAGGGAATCGTTCGGTCGGCGGAGGGCGGGATGCCGCTCGCGGGCGCGACGGTCACGGTCGTCGGCACCGGCCGCGGCGCCGTCACCCACGGAGACGGGGCGTTCCGCATCGCCGTGCCGGACGCCGAGCAGTACCAGCTCCGGGTCGATCGCCTCGGGTACGCAACGACGACGCTCGATGTCGGCCACGGAGAGCTGGCCACGGTCGACCTTGAAGTCGCCGCCGTTCCTTCGCCCGATCTCGTTGTCACGGCAGTCCTGAGCCCCACGGTCGCGAACGAGGCCATCCGGCCCTCCGCGGTCTTCGCGGGGGAGGAACTGCAGCGGCAGCTGGCCGGAACCGTCGCGAAGACGGTGTCGACCGTTCCGGGCGTCGCCGTGAACAGCATGGGGCCGGGCACCGCCCAGCCGGTCATCCGCGGCCTGTCCGGAGACCGGATCCTCATCCTCGAGGACGGCCGGCGCGTCGGCGACGTCATCAACAGCGGCCTGGACCACGCCTCGGCGCTCTCCCCTTCCACGGCTCGGCGTATCGACGTGATTCGCGGGCCGAGCGCGATTCTCTACGGCAGCAGCGTCCTTGGAGGCGTGATCAACGTCGTGCGGGACGAGGTACCCCGCGCGGTGCCGTACCGCCCGACCGGCTTCGCCTCGATGCAGGGGCAGTCCGCGACGCGCGCCCTCGGGGGAAGCGGCGAGATGACCGTCGGAATCACCGAAAACGTCCCGCTCCGCGTCGAGGTGTCGAAGCGCGAGTCCGGGGATCTGCGGACGCCTATCGGGAGGCTCGCGGGAACCCAGACGGATGTATGGAGCGCGTCGGCCGGAACCTCGTGGGTGGACGACTGGGGCTACGCGGGCGGGTCATTTCGCGTCTTCAGGAACGACTACGGGATCCCCGGGGGCTTCCTCGGCGGCCACACGAACCCGGTGCGCACGGAGCAGGAGAGGGCCGCGGGCCGCTTCCGCAGCGTCATCCGGCCCGGGCAGGGCCTGGAGGCGATCGAAGTCGATGCGGGCTACACGACGTACCAGCATCACGAGCAGGAGTCCTCCGGCATTCTCGGTGCGATGTACGAGCGCGAGATCGTGAGCGGCGAGGCTCGGGTACGGCACGGGCGATGGGGTCCGTTCACATCGGGCGCCATCGGAACCAGAGTCTCGTTTGAGGACTTCGGATACGGAGGCGTGCTCTACAACCCGGATTCCCGGCGCAGGACGCAGGCCGCGTATCTCCTCGAGGAGATACAGCTCGATCCGGTCTCGATCGAGGCCGGGCTCCGCTACGATCGGGTCGAGCTGGAACCGGACGAGGAGGACCCGACCTCCGACATCGGACACATCCGCTCACGTTCCTTCGACGCGCTTTCCGGATCGCTGGGTGCGCTTCTGCGGCTGTCCGGCCCCCTCACCGTGGGTGGGAGCGTGGGCCGCGCCTTTCGCACCCCGGATGTACACGAACTCTACTCGGAGGGGCCGCACCTCGCGTCCAATTCCTTCGACGTCGGCAATCCCTCGCTCGAGACGGAAACCGGACTCGGGATCGACCTGTTCGGGCGGCTCACCGGACAACGCCTGAACGCCGAGGCGACGTGGTTCCGCAACGCCATCTCGGGCTACATCTTTCCGCAGGCGACGGGGAAACTCAGCCGCGTCCGGCTCCCCATCTACCAGTTCGTGGGAGAGGACGCCGTGCTCACCGGCTTCGAGGGCGTGCTCGAGTGGTCGATGCCGGCCGGATTCAAGGTGGAGGCCGCCGCGTCGTACGTGCGCGGCACGCTCAGCGCCACAGACGAGCCCCTCCCGTTCATGCCCCCGCTCCAGGGCCGCTTCGCGATCGGCTATTCCCCGGTGGACTGGTTCGTGGAGGCCGAGACGCGGATGGCGAGGAGCCAGGAGCGGACCGGAAGGTTCGAGGAACCGACCGACGGATACGCGATCTTCGGCGTCTCGGGCGGCATGCGCTTCACCTTCGCCGGCCGGCTGCACGTCGTCACGCTCCACCTCGAGAATCTCGGCGACACCGAGTACCGGCATCACCTGTCGAGGGTGAAGGAGATCATGCCCGAGGCCGGCAGAGCCCTCAGCGTCTCCTACCGCGTCGTCTTCTGAACCTCGGCCCTTCCGGCCTACCTCCGGCATACGCGCCCGACCAGGACACTTGCCCCCCGCCCGACACGCCGAGAGGCCTCGGGCGGGGGTTATTCTTGATTCGAGGAGCCGACGGTCTACGTTGATCGAGCCGAACGATTGGCCCCTCCGGCGCGCCATGCCGTCTCTCCGGGCGAGGCCGAACTCCAGGGAGGAACATGATGCTCAGGAACATTCTCGCCGCGATCGTCGGCTACATCGCCATCGTCGCCGTGCTCTTCGCGCTCTCCTCGCTTTTTTGGCTGGCGCTGGGCCCCTCGCGCGCCTTCCAGCCGGGTACGTGGGAGGTCGCCGCCGGCTGGATACTCGGCTCCATCGGGATCGGGTTCGCGGGGGCGTACATCGGCGGACGCGTCTGTGCCCGCGTCGCGCACGACGCCAAGGGCGCCATGATCCTGATCGGCATGATGATCGTGCTCGGAGTGGTGTCGGCCCTGATTCCGGTGGAGGTGGCGACGGGACCGCGCCCCGATGACGTGTCGATGATGGAGGCGACCATGAGCGCCAGCCAGCCGGCATGGCTCCCCTGGCTCAACCCGGTGATCGGCGTCGTGGGCGTCTGGCTCGGATCGCGAAAGTTGCGCGCCTAGCAGCCCGTCCCTGGGCCGCCGGAGTCGCGCCCGGCGGCCCATCCCGCTGCCGCCAGCGCGCGGCACGGCGCCAGGCGCCAGTCGAGTCAGACTGTGGCTGGTCCATGTCACTATCGAATATGCCGCCCAACAGTCCGATATATCTCCCAATTCATACCATTTACTTCTGTCCCGCCCCGGGACTTGAGAGCAGACTTTTTGAAGACGATTGACCTGCGGCCACCGGCCCTTCGCGCTCGGCTGCCCCCCCGGCGCAGCAAGGCACCGCGAATTGAACATTCCGTCCTGTTACGTCGATGGCTACGCGGAAGCGTGGAAGGTGGATGCCAAGTTGGCGGAGCAGTACATCCGCCACACGAACGTAGGCGATCCCGTCGCGGATGCCGTGGTGGCGGCACTGGCCACGACCGCCAGTCCCGCGGGGGTGCACAGGATCATTGCGGAGGCGCTTGAAGGCCGCGGGGACGTACCGAAAGGCACGCCCCAGGTGCTGCGGGACCTCCTTGTCGAGACGGGTACCCTGCCGGACTGGTTCGATCGGGAGTTGTACCGTGACGCGACGCGCGCCTTTCTGCGCAACTCGGACATGGTCCTGGGCGCGCTGGTGGGCGGGGCGATCATCGAGGGCTTTTCGACCCTGATCAGCCGCTCCTTCCGTATCCGAGGGCGGATCACGACGAACGGGGTGCGGCGGCTCAAGCAGAACCTGCAGCAGTTGGTGGATCAGTATTTGCCCGGCGGTATCGAGCCGGGCGGCGACGGGTGGAGACTGACGATCAGAATCCGACTGGTCCACGCGCAGGCTAGACGACTGATCGCGACGTCCGATGAATGGGATCACTCCGTATACGGGGTTCCTCTCAGCGCCGCCCACATGCTGCTTGGCGCCGCAGCTTTCTCCGGGCGGCTGATGCAGCATGTGTCGAAGCTGGGCGGCGATTTCAGCAAGAGGGATCGCGAGGCTTACGTACACGTCTGGCGCCACACCGGTCTCCTGCTCGGGATACCCGACGAGATCATGTTTCGCGACTTCGAATCCTCGGTGCGCTGCTTCGAGATCGGGTCGCTCTGCGAACCTCCGCCCGCGGAGGACGCGATCATCATGGCGAACAGCATCATCAACAGCGCGCCGATCGTGCTGGGGTACGAGAAACCCGACGAGCGGCGTTCCATGGCGGCGTTCATGTACCAGGTATCCCGCGAGTTGATCGGCAACAGGCTGGCGGACCAGCTCAGGTATCCCGCCGCAAGACTGAAGAAAGAGGTGCCGTTGCTGCGGCTGCGGAACCTGGGCAACCGGATATTGCGCAGACTCGCGCCGCCGCTGGCCTCGTATCGCTCGATGGAACGGTTCAGCAGCCTGTTCGCCGTCTCGAATCTGGGCCGATACGAGCACAAGTACAGCTTGCCCACCTCGGTGTTCGACGAGGATTCGGCCGAGTGGTAGCGGCCGGCGCGGCGGCTGGCGCGGCTGACACGCCAACCCCCAAGGGACTCCGAACATGACCGACAAGACCCCCGAAACGATTCGCGACCGCCTCTGGATCGGGAACGAGTGGACGGATGCGCAGGGTGGCGGCACCTTCGCGACGGTGGACCCCGCGACCGAGGAGACGATCGCCGAGGTGGCGGAGGGGGACGCGGCGGATGTCGACCGCGCGGTGGCGGCGGCGCGCGCGGCGTTCCGCGACGACGCGTGGCGGCGGATGAACCCGCACGAGCGCTCCGGGCTGCTCTGGAAGCTGGCGGACCTGGTGGACGCGAACGCCGACGAACTGGGCCTGCTCGAGACCCGGGACAACGGCAAGCCGTACTTCGAGGCGCGGCAGGCCGACGTGCCCATCGCGGCGCAGGTATTCCGCTACTACGCCGGGCTCGCCGACAAGGTGCAGGGCGACACGATCCCGGTGCCGGGGCCCTTTCTCAACTACACGCTGCGCGAGCCCGTGGGGGTGGTCGGGGCGATCGTCCCGTGGAACTTCCCGCTGACGCTGGCGGCGTGGAAGGTGGCGCCGGCGCTCGCCTGCGGGAACACGGTGGTGCTCAAGCCCGCCGAGCAGACGCCGCTGACCGCGCTGCGCCTGGGCGAGCTGGCCGGGGAGGCCGGGTTCCCGCCGGGGGTGCTGAACGTGGTGCCCGGCTTCGGGGAGACCGCGGGCGCGGCGCTGGTGCGGCACGCGGGGGTGGACACGATCACGTTCACCGGCTCGACCGAGGTGGGCCGGATCATCATGCGCGAGGCTGCGGAGACGCTCAAGAAGGTGTCGCTGGAGCTGGGCGGCAAGTCGCCGAACATCGTCTTCGCCGACGCGGACCTGGACGTGGCCGTGCAGGGCGCCTCGATGGGCGTCTTCTACGGCAAGGGCGAGGTGTGCGCGGCGGGGAGCCGGATCCTGGTGGAGCGCGCGGTGCACGACGAGTTCCTGGACGGGCTGAAGGGGCTTGCCGAGCAGGCGACGGTGGGCGACCCGATGGCCCCGACGACGCGCCTGGGGGCGATCGTGAGCGGGGAGCAGCTCGACCGCGTGATGGGGTACGTCGAGGCCGGCAGGCGCGACGGCGCGAACCTGGTGGCGGGCGGCGAGCGCGTGAAGGTGAACGGACGCGGCAACTTCGTGACCGCCACCGTCTTCAGCGACGTGGACCCCGCGATGACCATCGCCCGCGAGGAGATCTTCGGCCCCGTGGCGGCGGTGATCCCCTTCGACGACGTAGACGATGCGGTCGCCAAGGCCAACGATACGCTGTACGGGCTCGCGGCCGGCGTGTGGACCCGCGACATCGGCAAGGCGCACCGGCTGGCGGCGGAGATCGACGCGGGGACGGTGTGGGTGAACACCTACCACCAGTCGGCGCCGGGATCACCGTTCGGCGGCTACAAGGAGAGCGGCTTCGGCAGGGATCTTGGCTTCCACTCGGCGCTGGAGAAGTACACGCACCTCAAGAGCGTCTGGGTGGCGCTGGATCGATAGCGCGGGAGGCCGCGACGGATCGGCGGCCCCGGCGCTCAGCCCTCGCCGCTCAACTCCCGCCGCTCAGCTCGCGCCGTCTTCGATGTGGCGCTTGATCGCCTTGAAGTCGGCCTCGGTGCTGGCCTGGAGGGGGGCCTTCATCAGCTGCGGCAGCCATCTGCCCAGAGGGTTTTTGGGGCGGATCTCCAGCCGGAGTTCCAGTCGCGTCCGGCCTTCGTCCACCGGGACTAGCGTGTAGATCGAATGCCACCGCGCTCCCGCGCCGTTGGACATGTAGCGCACTCGCCGGTGGGGCTCGTACTCGATGCACTCGATGACGTTCCTGTGCAGCCTGGCGAATTTCGCGAACAGCACCTGGACCGCCGTCCAGTCCCGGTTTTCCCGGAACTGCGCCCCGACGCCCATGGTCTCGTCGGAAACGAAGTCCACGCTTTCCACTTCGGGAATCGCTTCGCCGTGCCGGCCGCCGTGCGCGACCGTCGCGAACACGGCTTCCGGGTCCGCGTCGATCGTGTCGATCATCCGGGCCACGAGCACCGGCTCAGCCATGTCGCTCCCTGACGTCCGCCGTCCACGGTCCCACCACGCCGACGGCGGCATCGTTCCGGTTCGGCGGTTCGGCGGACCGGGGTTCCAGCCGGAGCCGCTCGGCGAGCACCGCCACGGCGAACATGAAGAGCCTCCTGGCGATGTCCATCCCCTGGCAGAAGTGAGGGCCCAGGCCGAACGGGATGTAGGCATGGGCCGGACAGGGTGGGCGCGGATTCTCGAGCCAGCGCTCCGGCCTGAAGTCCGACGTCCGATCCCAGTGCTCCGGTGCGTGGTGCAGTGCCCGCATCGCCACGTGAACGAGCGTCCCCTCGGAAATCCGGTACCCGCCGAGCAGACGGTCCTCCGTCGCCTCCTTGGGCAACATCACGGGCGTCGGCGGGTCGATCCGGAGCACTTCGTCGAGTACGGCGCTGGTGTACGGGAGCCTGTCGAAGGCGGTCTCGTCGATGCTGCCGCCATTCAGGACGGCGTCCGCCTCGCGCTCCACCTTCCGGCGGACATCGGGATTCGCGGCCAGATAGTGGACCCCGAAGGCGAGGGCGCTGGTCGGCGCGTCGATGAAGGCCGTGAGCAGGATGATCAGCTCATCCCGGATCGCCTGGTCGGTGTCCAGCCCTCCCGCGGCGCCATCGAGATCCATGGCCCGCACGTACTTCGCGACGATGTCGTTGCGTGAGTATCCGGAGGCGCGGGCTTTCAGCATGGCGGCGTAGAGCGCGTCGTCGACGAGCTTCACGCTCTTCCTCCCCCGCCGGAGGGTCGGCAGGGGCAGCGACTTGAGCAGCTTCGGTCCGGGCACGATGTCCAGCAGCAGGTACATCTTCTGCAGGTCGAGCGCGTCTTCGCCCAGTCGACGGGGAAGCTGGACGTCGCGGCCGAGGACGATCTCGACGATGGCGTCCCAGGCGAAACGTTCGAACTCCTTGACGAGGTCGGCGCCCTCGCCCCCATCGTCGCCCGCGAGGGAAAGGAGCCGGCCTCTCAGGCGGAGCGCCTTCTCGGCGATGATCGCCGCGTAGGCGCCCTCCGAGTCGCCGGCGAAGGCCGACGCCATGAACTCGCTTCGTCGCCGATGCTCTTCGCCCTGGTGCAGAGAGATCGAGCCGTACTTGAAGTCGTCCGTGAGGTCGCCGGGAAACCATGGCCGAAAGTACGGTTGCTGCGTGACCAGGACCTCGCGAATGAGTTCGGTGTCGAAGACGATGCAGCACTTCATGAACGGAAGTTCGAAGGAGACGATGTCTCCGTACTCGTGGCGGAGCCGGTTCGCGAACTCGCTGAAGTCGCTCGTCCGCTCTCGAAGGTTCCGGAGTCGTTGACCCTTCGGACCGGGCGGTGAAGGTACGGCGCTGCCGGCTGATTCCTTCATTGAGCGGTTCATGGCAACACACTAGGGTCCAACGCGCGCTCGTGTACACTGTCCGATCCGTCCTCTGACTATGCGATATGACTATCCTGTCATACAGTTGCGGACTGTCCCGACATCACCAGCGGCATGCAGTTTGAATCGAAGCCGTCCGGCACTACCCTCGTCAATCACACCGTCGCCTCCGGGAGCACCGCAAGCGTGACCACCACAGAACGGCGGACCGACCCCACAACCCGGCCGGATCGCCAGCTTCCTCCCGGTCCGCCGCGCAAGAAGCTCCGGACCATGCGCCGGCTGGCGGCCGACTACACCGGCTTCTTCCACTGGCTCTACGAACGCTGGGGCGACATCGTCTACTTCGAAGTGCCCAACGGCAGGCACTGCGCGGTCTTCGACCCGGACATCGCCGAGGAGGCCCTCGGGCGGAATCCGGAGCTGTTCCAGAAAGACACTCCGGCTTTCGCTTTCGAGGTCATTCAGTCCCCCTGCCTCGCCAGGACGCCGTTCGGCGACGAGCACCGACGCCTCACGGATCTCATGCTCACCGCGTTTACTCCCGAGCGGACCGAGGCATTCAGGCGGATCGCCGTCTCGGAAGCCTCGTCCTTCGCCGAGGGGTTCACGGCGGGAAGCACCGTCGATTTCCGGGCCGAGGTCGAGCGCTACACATGGAACGCGCTGACGACTTCGATGCTCGGCGCCGGGAGTGAACTGGGCCCGGGGCCGGGTCTCGCCATGCTGAGGGCGGCCAAGCTCAGCTTCATCGTGTTCGCCATGCCCGGTTACAAGCTGATCAGGAAACTGCCCCTGCCGCACGATCTGAAGGCGCGCAAGGCGATCAGACCGCTTGATACGGCCGTGTATGACTCGATCCGGAAGGCCAGGGATCCCGACAGTCGGGAAACGAGTCTGATCGCGCACTTCGTCCAGGCGACGGAGCGGGGAGAGTCGGACTGGTCCTTCAGCAGTGACTCGGAGATTCGCGACGAGGCGTACGCGGCGTTCGTCGGCGCCTGGGATCCGGCTGTTCATGCGATGGCCTACATTCCGCACTACCTGAGCCGCAATCCGGGGGTTCGGGCGCGGCTCGAGGAGGAAGTGGATCGCGTCGCCGGCGACCGGCCGTTGCGTGCCGAGGACCTCGAGCGGCTTCCTTACGCCGAGGCCGTCTTCAACGAGCTGCTTCGTCTTCAGCCTGCAGCCCCGCTCCTGGTGCCCCGCCGGGCGGTGCAGGACACGTCGCTCGGCGGCTACTTCATACCAAAGGGCACTCTGGTCGACGTCGTCACGCACGTGATGCACCGCCGGGTCGACTACTGGCGGGACGCCGAGGAGTTCAAGCCTGAGCGCTGGCTGGAGGGACAGGCGTGCCCGCGCGGGGTCTACAAGCCGTTCGGCATAGAGCCCAGAGGCTGCAAGGGCATTCCCCTCGCCATGGCTGTCTGCGTCTCCGGACTCGCCGGCCTGGCCCGGAAATGGCGACTGGAGCCGGAATCCGACGAGCTGCCGGCCGACGGCCTGGAAGTCGGCCTCCTGAGCGGCCCCATCCGCACCAGGGTCGTGCCTCGAGCCCTGCGGCTCCAGACCTGACGGGCCCGGATACGGGCGAGGAGTTCGTGCGGGTCGGCCTCTGCCGCGGTGGAAGACGGGCGGGATGTCATGGCTATGTTTTTGCGACGACCTTCAGGATCACGCCAGCCAGGTCCTCGATGTTGTCGACGATTCCGTTGATCTTCTCGTTGCGCGAGCCGGCGCCGTTCACGATCTCCATCAGCTCCGCCAGCCGCTGCTTGTCGCTGGGCTTCGGAAAGAGTTCGTTGATCTCGCGATCCGTCATCGTGGTCAGCGACGAGATGTCGCCAGCCAGGTCACGCGCGGTCTCCTGCCTGGCCTCCGCAGCGATCTCGCTCCAGTTCAGGCCCATGCTCGTTCTCCTATTCATTCGGTTCCGTGCCCGTGATGATCGCCTTGGCCGCTTCGATCCTGCGTAGATACTCGGCGGCGTCGTCGACACCCGCGCGGAGGCTCGACACCGCGCTGTCGACCCCGTCGATCACCCCGTAGACCCGGTCTTCCGTCACACCCGCGGCCTCGAGAAAGCGATCACGGTTCCCGGCGACCTCGGCCGCCGACCAGAGAAAGCTGGTGAGCGTGTTGTTGATCGCCGCCGCCTCGTCATACTCCCGTTCGATGCTCCGGCGGATGAGACGCTCCAGCTCATCGAGCGGCACCACGAGCTCGACACGCATCCGGTTGATCTCCTGCTGCAGTGCCGGGCCGGCGTCGACCAGAAACCGGAGGCGCTCGGCTTCGCTCTCGCTCTCGACGATGCGGCGCCACTCCGCGGCGACGTCCCGTCTGCTGAAGATCCTCCGGGCGAACTCCGGCACGAACGTCTCGTCGATGAAGCGGTCGACCTCACGGCGCTTGAGGTCGAAATACCGCTGCAGGAGCGTGATGTTGGCGTTCTCCAGAGCCCTGAGGCGCTGACCGAGGGCCTGCGACAACTCCGGCGCTTCGCTCGGAATGCTCGCGCACCCCGCCAGGACCGACGTCAGGAGCCCCAGCAGGGCAAGACGGACTCTCATGTATGCACTCTCCTCATGAGTCGAGTTCAGGGTCGCCCCCGGGTACGCCCGAGCGCGGGAATCAACGGGCGGTGTGCGGCGAGGGGGACGATTCTACAAGGTCAGGGCACGACGCGCGGCTTCAGCCTGCGGGCACGAGCCGCCATACGAGGGGGAGGACGGTCAGGACCACGGCCATGACCAGGACCAGCAGCGGGAATCCCGCCTTGATGAAATCGACGAATCGGTATCCGCCGAAACCCATCACCAACAGATTGACCGGGTGGCCCACCGGGCTCATGAAGGCGCAGGAACTTGCCACCGCGACCGTCATCATCAGCGCCTGGGGCGAGAGTCCTTCACTCGTGGCCGTGCTGAGAGCAATCGGCGACATGAGGACCGACACCGCCGCCGTCGGCATCATCTGAGCGGACAGCGCGGTGATCAGGAAAAGTCCCGCCACCACGGCCAGAGGGCCGAAGTCCGCCAGAGATCCCAGCACCGCCTCGGCCACCAGCGCGGCCGTTCCGGATTCCTGCATCGCCAGTCCCAGGCTCAGCATCCCCGCGATCAGGACCACCGCCTTCAACTCGATACACCGATAGGCCTCTTCGATGTTGAGACAGCCCGTCAGCACCATCGCGACCGCTCCGATCGGCGCCGCGATGAAGATCGGCAGAAGGCCCGAGACCACCGAAGCCAGGACGCCCGTCATGATGACGGCGCTGACCGGAGCCTTCCGGCTTCGCACCACCTCCGCCGCCCCTTCGGTCATGACGAGGAAGTCCGGGTGTTCCACCAGGAGCGCGAGCTTGTTCCTGTCGCCGTAAAGCAGGAACGCATCGCCCGGGAGCAGTTCCATTCGCGGGAGCCCGCTCCGGTAGATCTTTCCATTCCGCCATATCGCAAGGATGGAAACACCGTAGTTCTTGCGGAACCCGAGTTCCTCGATCGTCTTTCCCGCGAACGTCGTGCGCGGAGAAAGCGAAGCCTCCGCCAGGCCGACGGTGTCCGACTCCAGCCGGCTGAAGTCCAGGGGACGGTTGTCGCCCACCGTCAATCCCTGGAGCCCCCCCAGAATCTCGAGATCCTCGAACCGCCCCCGGAGCAGGAGGACGTCCCCTCCCTCGAGTTTCGTGTCCGGATCCGGCATGAGAAGCTCTTCATCGGCCCGCAGGATCCCCACCACCGTCAGGCCGAATGCATCGGCCAACCGGGTTTCCGCGAGCAGCTGACCGGCGAGCAGCGATTCTTCCGAGATTCTGACGCTCTGGATCCGGCGCTCCAGCCGGTAGCGGGGAAGCAGTTCTCCTGCCGGCACGGAATGGACGGCGCCGAACGTCCGGTCCTCCCCCGGTGCGGCGAGGCGTCCGCTCTTCGCCGCAACCAGCAGGCGGTCCCCCGGAGCGAGCGTCATCAGCCGCAATCCCGTGCGATGCGCCCGATCGCCCCGCAGAATCGCGAGTACGTGCAGGCCACGGGTCCGGCGCAGATCCGCCTCTCGAACGGTCTGCCCGATCAGCGGCGAATCTTCCGCCAACTCCAGTTCCGCGACCTCGATGGAGGCGTCGGCGATCCGCTCCAGCGTTCGGTCCCGCGACTCGATCTCCAGGTGCTTCCATGCGCGCAGGGCCTCGAACCGCTCGAGGGTGCCTTCGACGACCAGCTCATCTCCCCCGCCCAGAACGAAGTCGGTCCCGGGCGCGAGGATCATCTGCCCGCTTCGCTGCACGGCGACCACGTTGAGGCCCAGGGCCTGGCCCAACCGGCTCTGCTGCAGCGTCCTGCCCGCCAGGGTCGAATCGTCTGGGGCTCTCAGCATGCCGATCAGGCCGCGCAGGTCGTAGAGTCCCCCCAGATCCGCGGGAGTCGATTCCTTCTTCGGATCCCGGTCCGGAAACAGCCGTCGGCCCAGGAAAGTCATGTAGACGATTCCGACCGCGAGCGCGGTCAGCCCGACGGGCGTGAACGAGAACATCCCGAAGGGCTCGAACCCGGCGTCCTGCAGCGCCCCGTTGACGAGGATGTTCGGCGCGGTCCCGATCAGGGTCGTCATCCCGCCGAGCAGGGATCCGAAGGCGAGGGGCATGAGCAGCTTGGACGGCGGCGTCCCCGTGCGGCGGGCCATGTCCAGCACGACCGGCAGCATGAGCGCCGTGATCCCGATGTCGTTCATGATTCCCGACAGGAGGCCCACCGTGGCCATCATCACCGCGACGAGGCGGCCGACTCCATCGCCCGATGCCGCCAGAACGCGCTGGCCAATGAAATGAGCCACCCCGGTCCGCGTGAGCGCTCCGCTCAGGACCAGGACCGAGGCGATGGTGATGACCGCTTCGTTGGCGAAGCCCATGACCGCCTGCTCGCCCTCGAGGATGCCGGTCACGACGAGACTCAGCATCACCATCAACGCGACGAGGTCTACCCGGATCTTCTCGGTGACGAACAGGACCACCGCGACCGCGAGAATCCCCCCGACGACGAAGACCTCGAGATTCACTCAGCCGCCGCGAGTCGGGGATCGCCCGGTCCATGGGGTTTCGTCATCCAGTCCTTTTTCCGCGCGCGCGGGCGGCTACCGGCGGCCGTCGTCGCGCGTGAGGGGACTCAGGTAGTCGCGGTTGCCGAGGCCGAGCTTCCGGAGAGCGATGCCCGTCATGCACTCGTCCACGATCTTCTTGGCGTTGAGCATGGTCGTGTAGCCGGGGTCGACGAGCGGGTTGAGTTCGACCAGGTCGAAGCCCACCACGTTGTTCTCCGAGCAGAGCCCGCGGACCATGTAGAAGACCTCCCGGGGCGTCAGGCCTCCCGGCACCGGCGTCCCCGTGCCCGAGGTGTAGGCCGGGTCCATGACGTCGATGTCGAAGGAGATGTGCAGGTATTCGGGGCCTTCGTTCGCCTGGTCGAGGACTTCGGTCATGACGTTCGTCCAGCCGTCCCGGTCGATCTCGGCCATCGTGTGGTACCGCATGTCGTTCGCCCGCATCCACTCGAAGCCCGACGGCCCCGGCCAACTGCCCCGCAACCCCACCTGGATGAAGTTCCGGCCGAGGATGTGGCCGTCATCGATCAGGCGGCGCACCGGCTGCGCGTGCGAGATCAGGTGGCCGTGCCGGGCGTCCCCCGCATCGTAGTGCGCGTCGAAGTGGATGACGCCGACGTTCTCCTTGCCGTACACATCCGCGAGTCCCGCCACGTTGGCGAACTCGATCGAGTGGTCCCCCCCGATGATCACGGGGATGGCGCCCGTCTCCGCGATCTCGCGCACCATGCGGCGGATCGGCGGCATGCTGCGCTCCACGCTCAGGTTGTCGATGGGCGCGTTGCCGTAATCGACCGCCGTGAGTTCGCTTCGCCACGAGATCATCGTCTCCATGCTGCCCACGCTGCGCCGCATGGCCCGGAGCGCGGTCGGTCCCTCGCCCGCCCCGCGGTACCCCACCCCCATGTCGACCGGCGCCCCCATGAAGGCGACTTCGACCTCGCCCGCGACGAGGTCCTCGGGCGTGCGCGCGATCGGCAGCCCGAAGAAGGTGAGGACGGATCCGACCTCGATGGGTCCCGGTTCCCGCGGAGGATCCCCGGAGATGTCCCGGTCCTGCCACACCGCGAGGTTGGGGTCGCTCGCGTCGAGCCGGATGATGGCCGAGTCGGCCGGGAGCGGCTCCCGTTCGGGGACGGTGTCGGGGGCAGCGTCCGTAACGGTGTCCGCCGGCGCATCCGTGGCCGCGACCTCGCCTGATTCCGGCGGCGGAACCTCGCACGCCGCCAGCAGCAGGCCACAAAGGAGGAGGGCGGTGGAAGACGGGCGGGATGTCATGGCTTCAATCACGTCGGGCAGCCGGCGCGGAGGAGAGGGGATCGTCTCGGTGGGAAGCCTACGGAGCGCCACACCGGCGGGCAATCGGAGAGGCGCGTTCATGGTCACCGGGGGCAGAGTTTGGAGTTCGGGTCAGGGGACCCTAAACCCAAGAGCCCCGAGGACGAAACGGCCTCGGGGCTCTTACCTCAGCGTCTTGCTGCACCCGAAGGCCTTTAGCAGTAGAGGACGACCTGAGGCATACACATGGAGTATCGTCAACTCTCACCCAAGCCGCAACTTGTGGAGTTGCTATGCTATCGATCGAAGGTCTTCGAAGTGTGCTTTCGGCGGAGCGGCTGAGTGCCTACGCGCTGCCTGAGGACGCCGACGAAGTCGACACCGTCGCCAGATACCTCTGGAACCTGGCGCTGTGCAGCGCCCTCCAGCCAGCGCTTCATACCCTCGAGATTACCGTCCGAAACCGCCTCTTCAACATCTCCAGAAGGATCGTAGATGAGACCAGGCTAAGTTTCGACAAGATCCCGTGTTGGCTCGACGCTCGTCCCCCGCTACTTGCTGACCGCGAGCGTCAGGCCGTCTCTCGTCCGGTTCGCGGCAGCGTCGAGGGCATCTCGCTTGATCCGATTCGCCCCGCCGCCAAGAACCCCAAACAGGATCCATGTGCGTTGGTCACTGGGAGCAGGGTCTGATGTTCGGATCCGGGGGGCCCTTAACCCAAGAGCCCCGATGTGTATTCGTGGGGGGAAGAGCCAACGCGGTGTAGTGCTGAGTCGGTCAAGCCGGCACCAGGCGCTGGCCCTTCGGTTCCGGTACGGGCCGTCCCAACTCACGTGCCCGGTCGATCCACAGCTGCATTGCATCCTTGATGTTGCTCAAGGCGCTCTCGTGATCGTCTCCGTGCGCCATGCACCCGGGCAACTCGGGCGCCTCGGCGACGAAAGCCTGATCATCGTCGCTCCAGTAGAGAATGATCTCGTACTTGTACATCAGTCGTCTGCTCCCAACTTGTACTTGAGGATCAGCTGCCGAACCTGCCTAACCCCGGCTTTAACACAAGGGTCCGCCGCAGTCTCAACCGCCCATCATCAGCGGGATTCCATCAAGCAGGCCGTCGAAGACTGGCGCGCCGACCACCAGCGCATCTGAACGGCACGCTCGCCGCGGTTCCCGGATGCGCGACGAGCCCGCGGCCAACCCTCCCTCTCGCGTAAGTCCAATGGAGCCGCATCGGATTCGAACCGACGACCTCCTGCTTGCAAAACGTCGATCAGGGTTTGTGATTTACGGCAAGAAATCACGTAAAGTCAACTGGGACTGCACGATCTGCCGTTCTTGCCATGAGGCCACGACGAGCCCGGTCACGCTCGGATAGCGAGAAGATCGGCTCAAACAGCGGGAATCTGACGGGCCTTTGACGCTGACGTTCGCACTACACGAACCGGGGTCGCCCCTCCACCACAAGGAAGTCACGATGATTCTGACGAACAATGTCGTCCAGCGCATCCTCTGCATCAGGAACGGGGACTCCGTTGGTACCGCGTTCACCATCGATCGTGCCGTGGGGCAGTACATCGTCACCGCCCGCCATGTCGTCGACGGCATGGCGTCCGCGTGCGCGGTCTCAACACGCCACGAGCTCCAGACATCCGTGGTGCGAGCGGCTAGGTGGACCGGAATGGTGGTCGGCCGATGGACCGCAAGATCTCCAACGTGAGCTGGATCCAGATGGGCGGTGTGCCGCAGAACGTGGTACTCACGTCGGAGTGCCGGAGAAATGGGTATTCCGTAGGGCAACGCGACTCCATACCGGTCAAGAGATCGGTCGGCCAAAATCTTGGATCCAGAGCGCCGACCCAAGGGCTAGGGCCGCGGGGATTTGCCCGAACTGGAGCCGGAAGACGGGCCGTGCTGGCGTTCGACGCGGCGCGAGCGCAGGCTCGTTTCGATCCCGCTCGAGTGAAGCGTCAAAATCGTCAAACGGACGGCTTTGGGCGGGCATCAAGTGATCGGCTTCCTGCAGCGGTCGTCCACCCGTGGTCGCGGTTTCGTGACCCGCGGGAGCGGGTCAGAATCGATCGTGGTCGATTGCTCGAGCTGGTATCCTCCAGGATGCCTTCCAGGCACGCGCGCGCCAGCGGGCAGGGATTCGAGCCCCTTGCTGCGACGTGGCGGACCATCCCGAGCGGGTGATCGGTCATACGACGACTCGGCGTCATGCCCAGCGGATCGCCCCTTCCGTTCGCGCGCGGGCCGGGCGATTTCCTGCTATCATTACCCTATGAACAAGGGACCCGACCTACACTGGATCGCCAGCTGCATCTGGGGCACCGCCGCCTCCACGCGGCGCTTGCACCCTCTAAGCAGGCTGTTCTCGACATGAGGGCTGCGGTGGATCCATCGGACTCATGGACCAGCGGTCCGAGCCTAGGCGGGCGCTCGTGGAGGCCGACCTGAGCCGCCAGCCGGTGACAAGCACCGACCGAGAGGTCAGCCATCTCGGACTCAGATCGGGTCGGTCACCTACTCTCCAAGAAACTAGGCCATGGAGGCAAGGGAGAGGTCGAGGTGCTTAAGTGGAGTGAGTTTCGCGGCTGGATGGCTTTCGACAGGTTATCCGAGGACGAGGGCGTGACGCGCGCGTTCACGGTCGGCTACCGCTTCAACGATGATCCCGCGGACCCGTGGACGGCTCGCTTCAACGCATTCAAAAGGCAGCCGCACGCTGCCCTCCGTCGTGCAGGAGCGATGATGCGGGATGCTGTCCCCAGTCTCGTTGAAGGTCTCGCCGAAGACCTTGGGCTCGTTACCTCGAAGACAGTCTTCGTCCCGGCGTTATCGTCAAGCGAAACGGTCGCGTCCCCCGGCGGCGTACTGTGGCGCTTGGCGCAGTTCTGTGCCGAATGCTCGGGCGTGGAATTCGCGGGGGAACGGATCACGAAGAACGCGCACGAGCAACTCCACGGGCACCACGACGCCTCGAAGAGGAGCGCCATTCTGGCCGCCGCCGATTTCAGGTCGGAAGAGATACGCGCCGATAACGTCCTGATTCTCGACGACTTCATCACGAGGGGTAGCACGATGTCGCACCTCGCGCGAGCCATGCTCGAGCGGAATCCTGAGCTCCTGATCTTCGCCGTCGCGCTCGGCAAGACGGAACGCCGTAGCTACTGTCGCGAGAATTTCGGCGTAGAGATATCGAACGAGCATGTGCCAAGTCGGTGGGAGAGGAGGTGGCTCGATGCGAAGTGATGTCGCCGGCGCGTCGCTGACCGCAGTCTCGATACTCGCGGTCATGAAGCTGAAGCGCATTGGGCGGGCGAGTGCCTTGGCCATCGTCGATCGGCCGATCAACGAAACACAACCCGAGAGTTGCCGCGAAGCCCTGTTGTACCGTCTTCGTGAGCAGCAACCCCGCGTTCAGTCCGCCACGATCTCGGATGCCTGGGCCAGGAGCGAGGAGCAGCTGAACCGAGGCTCTGAGCTAGGCGTGCACACTTTATCATTCCACGATGAAGGGTATCCTGCTCGTCTGCGGAAGATCTCCAATCCGCCGGCGCTGCTGTTCGTGAAGGGCAACGTGCAGGCCGTGCACGCGCCGCGGGCCTTGGCGGTGGTAGGAACACGCAAGCCAACGCCCGAGGGGAAGTGGCTGGCGCTGAGATCGGGATGCATAGCTGTTCAGAGCGGCTATGAGATCATCAGCGGCCTCGCTCATGGCTGCGACACTCTTGCGCACGAGGGGTGCCTTCAGGAGGGAGGCGTCGGAGTAGCAGTTATGGCGCACGGACTGGACAGAGTCTACCCGGCGGCGAATCGTGACTTGGCGGACCGGCTCCTGGACACCGGAGGCTGCCTGGCGAGCGAGTACCCGGTGGGCATGACGCCGTCACGCTCAGCGTTCGCTGAACGTGACCGTATCCAGAGTGGACTCTCCGATGGCGTGCTCGTCGTCGAAACGGATGTTCGGGGTGGGACGATGCATACTGCGCGCTTTGCTCTCAAGCAGGAACGGGCGCTCGCGTGCTTCCACCTCGAGCACTTGGAGAGCTTTCGTTCGGAGATGACCCGGGGCAACCAGAAACTCGTCCGGGAGGGGGACGCGCAGCCGATCAGAAGTCGCACGGCACTCATCGAGTTCCTCAACGATCTGCGGCCGCCGAAAGCGACGCCGCCTGATCCCGAGCCCACGCCCGCGATTCGTGACACGCAGAGGTGGCTCGGATTCTAAGCGTGATTATCTTCGATTTCGATCTCACCCTCGTCGACACGAAGCCCGTTGAAACACTGCGAGCGGCCAAAGAATGGCGCTTGGTCATGGCTCGGGTGCCGGAGCTGGAAGTATACGATGGCGTGCACGAGCTCCTCTCCGAGCTCGATGCGAACCGCCAGAGGCTCGCGATTGTCACCAAGAGCCCGGACATGATTCCCCGGGCGTTCGTGCGTCGGTACGGGTGGCCAGTCGACATCGTGATCGGTTACCACCAGGTGAGGAAGCACAAGCCGGACCCGGAGGGTCTGGTTCGGGCCATGTGCCAGGCCAGCGCGACGAGCGCTCAGACATTTCACGTCGGAGATCACCCCGAGGATACGGAAGCCTCCCAACGGGCTGGCATCGCGGCAATAGGGGCGGGGTGGGGATCGACAGATGTCGCACTTCTCAGAGCATCGAATCCCGATTACCTGTTCACGTCTGTGCAGGAGTGCCGGGAATTCCTGTTGTCAGTCCCGTAGGCGCGTCGCAGACATTGAGTGATGATCGTGGTTGCCGTGCCCGCCTAGCGTGGCGAGCCCGCTGGAAGCGACAACCAGTCCAAAGCACCGATGGAGTCAGCGCATCGCTTGACACGCACCGTTTACAGCGTACGATGACGCACTTATCCAAGGCCAGTTCAACTACTTGCCACCCAACCTCCATCCCTCTTGCCGGATGTGCCATGTCATGGGTTCCAGTCACTACTTTTCGATTTACCTACTAAAACCCAGCTACAACGCGTCGTCGGCTCTGCGCGACGATCACGACCTCGTCCCGAACGTCACGGCGGATCGTCTGCCCCCAGGCGCTTCCCTGTATCTGTCCGAAAAAATACCGATACAGGTCTGGTGGAAGGAATATTTTGGCATCGATCGTGATCTCAAGCAGGCATTCAAAGGCGCTCTCGTCTTCGTTCCGGCGTCCGAGAGAATATTTGCCTTCTCATTCGGTCGCGCCTATCACAGCCTGAAGAACGCGAGCTACGAACCTGATTTTGGGTTGCGAGTCACACTCAATCTCGTCGACGCCAACAAGATCAAGAATACGGATATCGTCGAGCCAGCCAACGCCCGTCGGCGACGGACCCAGGTCCCTGTGTTGTCAGACTTAACGATCTTTGATTTCGATCACGACAGCTCGGTACTCAAGAACCTTGCTGGCAAAGCAAAGGCGGCTCATGAACACCTTGTTCGAAACGTGTCTGGTCAAGACAGTCTCCGGATCAGCTCGGATGTTGAGGCATCGAATCTCCCTATGCTGTGCGAAGAGTTGTTGACGCACTACCAGTCGAATGACTATGAGAATGTATTTCCAGGGATTCGCGCCATTTCCCGGGTTAAAGATCCATCCCTTATCGAGCAGCTTGAGGAAAAGCTGGTGCTCGGTTTGAGAGGAACCGATCCGGCATTGTTACTTGGGGTGCCAGACTTTGTGGACTACGCTAGGCCGGTCCAGATCAGATACCGTGGTGCGGGTGGCAAGTTTGTACGAGATGATGTCGCGCTCGAATTGTACTACGAATATTTGTATACGAGGAACGTGTCGCCGGAATCGATCGAGCTGGAGGACCTTCAGCGACACAAGATCGAGCTCGTGGACGAAGACATGCGGCCGGGAGACAGGCATTCAATTAGGAAGGCGTTGATCTATGACACGCACTTGGAGGGAGAATCGGCCGGCTATCACCTGTTAGAGGACGTGTGGTATCGCGTGGAGAGAGATTATATGCAAATGCTGGAGACGGATATAGGAGAAATGTTTCAAGACACCGATCTACCTCCGTATACGCATGACCATAAGGATGAGAAGGACTACAACAGTAAGATGGAGGAAGAGCATAGCGGAGCGCTCTGTTTGGACGGTGAAGACATTTCTCCGGCGGGTGCGACGCAGGTAGAGCCCTGCGATTTCCTATGCGTGGAGGGGAGCGAGGGCGATGGGGAACCAGACGTCACGTTCGTCCACGTGAAGCGGTCTACGAGATCGAGCGGGCTGAGTCATTTATTTAGCCAAGGTACAGGGGCCATGGAGTTGCTGCTGTCGGAATCGGATTCAGTAGAGAGGTTGGAAGCGTTGGTGGCGAACCGCGAGGAGAGGTTGGGGGGTGTGCGATTGGCGGAAAGGCTCGGAGATAGGACGGTTCGGGTTGTCTTTGCCGTCGTGACGAACAAGGATCCACGCCGAACGTGGCGGAACCTACCGCTCTTCTCGAGGATCAATCTCCGCCGTGCGAAGCGCCAGTTTCAGTTGATGGGCGTCCCGGTGGCGATAGGATACATCCGGAACGAAACTTCAGGCGCGTAGGAAGCTCCACTAAGTTCTGTCCGGGCTACCTGGGCCGAAGCCTTCTTTGTGTATTCGGTCACACGCCTAGCGGAGCGCCCAAGCAACCTTCTCCCCCACGTCGCACATCGGAGTTAACGACGCCAGGGGGAAGTGGGCGCGTTCGGTGACGCCTGCCGCACTGCGCGGAATGCGCATTGTTCACGATAACGGTGGTTTTGTGACAACCAAGAGCCATCAATCGCTCACCGGCGCGTATGCTAGCTCATTTGCCAAGATATTCAGACAATCAGCTGTTGCGCTAGGTCTTACAACACGGTAGTGTCGTCGTATCATCTGAATCCTATTTCGTGGACCAAACCACAACTCGTCTTCCAGCTTCAACCAGTACGAGTGTTGCGTCTCGTTGTGGGACCGCAATGCGGCTACGCAAGTCGCCAATCGCAACTCATCGGCAAACTCATGAATACTGCTACACATATGTGCTCTAGTAATATCTCTGTGCAACAAGACCCGACGCAACACATCCTCTCGTCCAAAACGGTAACTGTGAAACTCTCCGTGGGTTATCGTAAGATGTCTGGGTCGGAGGAGTTGCAGGAAGAGCCCAAGTGTCGGTAGCGTAGAGCCACATGTATCCAAGTCGACCATATCGATAGGCACACCAGCACTCCGCACACCCGCAGCAGCCACAACTGCATCACCGGTATATATGCTGACTCGCTGATCGTCGCTTCTAGCGTATGATTCCCATCCGTCTAGGCCTCCCTTCTCTCGGTGGAAGTCGCCATCCAATAAGTGCCCCTTCAACGCTGCGGTCTTCTTGGACGAACGGTCGACCGAGAACACGTGCGAGGCACCGCTCAGCCACTTCATCGTCTGGTGGCCAGCCCCCGCGTATGCTTCGAATACATTCGTCGGGGTGGTGCTGCTAGCCACCTTCTCGGTGAACGCAGCCTTCTCATCCCGATATGACTTGCCGAACGTGTCTTCGCGGATGCGTAACCGGCGCTTCTTGCAATTGATCGACGCCCGCGTCCTATTCGGCAAAGCCGCCCGCAGCTTCTTGATGGCTACCACCCCGTCCTCCAATAGAGCCAACAACGTCTCTTCTTCCCGTTTGCTCCACGCCTGTGGCGGGCCGTCCGCTCGCCGCCGTTCGAGCTTGGTCATCGCTCTGTCCTCGCTCGTCCCTTCACTGCCTCCCAGTACGGTGTCATGGCCTGGTGTGGCAACGGCGGCGCCCAGCCGTGAATCCTCACCCAGTCGGGTGTTCCGTTGAACGGCGATTTCACCCAAAATTGGCCGTGTCCGAAGCGGGCAGCAATCATGGCTGACTCTTTGTCCAAATGCGCGTACGATCGATTCCCCGGATCCAGCTTCATTACGATCCGTGTCGGACACTGCTCGGGAACGATCTTGTGCAGGTCTCGGGGACTTTGTGTGCTGAGAATCAAGTGAATATCGAACTTGCGGCCTTCTCGCGCGAGCAGTTCAAATGTCCGCCGCAACCGATCAAACGTACCCCTGGATCCCACGACCGGAGGTCTTTCGGGCACGATTTGGTGCGCCTCGTCAAAAAACACGAAGACTTCTTTCAAGTCTCGTTTCCTGCGATAGAGCCACCGGACGAGCTGCATCTGCCACATTAGCCGCTCTTCGTAAGCCAGATGTTCAAGATACACGATCGTCGTTCCGTCAAAATCAAAAGCATCCAACGGATTCCGGTCGAGATCCATCGACGGCTGGTGATGGTCAAAGTAGTTTTTCAGGTTGCTAAGTGCCCGTAGGGCTGCCCACGCCGTTGATGTGTAGTAGTTGGTACCGCCGCGACTCGTAAAGGAACTGCTCTTCGCCTTTTGCGCCTTTTGCACATGCTGGCGGATTCTCATCTCCAGACGGTCGATGGTGACTGGTGTGTTTCGGCGCTCCAAATCACCAGCCTCCTCGTCCAGCAGCATTGCGGCCTGCTCTGACGTAATGCGGAAGAGATACTCTACGTCAGAGGGTCTACCAAGATCTTGGAGACGCATCCCAATCTCATGGACCGCCACCCCTCGATTCCTAGCCAGCCTTTTTAGGAATTGAACAGAATCAGACCGGTCCCTCGACACGGGCAGCACGAGATTGAACGGACCAACGTTTTTGATCGCGTCCGGCGGGCTAAGCACCTGATCGTCTTTCAGATGCCGTTGCCACGGCTGGGGTGTGAGGAGTGGCACAAATGCAGGGTGCTTATCAGATGGGTTGTTGTTGAGAAAGAGTTGCGTGAGATCTCCCTGCACGTCGGTCATAATGACCCGATACCTGGGGTTCTTGATTTGGCGGATCTCAAGTGCCAGGTGCTTGAGGAGTACAGTCTTACCGCTGCCACTTTCGCCGACAATGAACATGTGTTTGTTGTCGAGACGTGCGATATCCCACCGATAAATGAGAAGTTCACCATTCTGTTCGTAGGGACGGCTACCAAATCCCACAGCCCCGAAAGGAATGCCCTGTTCGCGTATCGCCAATAGCTGGGACAAAACAGGTGCATCTGCCTCGGTACTAGGAAGTAGGTTTGGAAAGAACAGGCGACTCGAACCCGATGGCGGTCGCTGCACGGCGGATCGCGCGAATGTGTTCGCCTTGGAGTCTGGACCCCGGGTCAGCTCTTGGTTTAGCCGGACGCGTACCAACATCGGTTGAACGGAATGCGGACCATGTAATCCTGTGAGCAAGCGATGCGGATCATCCGCCTGGTCCTCCATGTAGAGCAGTGTCTCTCGGTCTGGATGAAAGGGTGATGTGCTCCGTACTCGTACAACCGTCCCGTCCAACCACACTTTTTCACCGTGCCGGTCGTCTTCAACAAGTACGCGCGATCCGAAGGCAAGGTCAGGCATGGCCTCTGGATCATGCAGCAGGTACTCAGCGAACGCTCCTGACTGGTCAACCGAGAAGGGATTACGGACGTCGGCATAAGGGACGGCGGCACGCGCCTCCACGGACTCGGCCGGATTCGAAGCTGATTCGGTCATACGTAGACCTCTGGAATATTGAGGTTGCTGTTATGTAACGCCGCGGTTGCTCGCCAGCGTAACCTAGATATTTCCGACGTTAGTTGGCAGCATCGATCAGCCTGCATCTGGATCAACGGTGCTTTTCTGCCTAGTTCGTGCTGCCACGCCACCAAACGCAGGGCCCACTCTACCTTTTCACAGTCACGCTCCCACATAAACTGCGGAACCTCCATCCGAATGTACCGATGAGGTCGGGAGCGACTAAGGTAGTAACATACCAGCGGTGCTAACTCCTCCTCTTGGTCAACGACTTTTCTCCGTGCGCGTGGAACCGCTCGAACTAGCGGTGTTCGATCACCAGGACTCATAATCCTAGGCAGCAACACCGAATCCGTAGACACGGACTCTAGAGTCGAACGAGTGATGTTCTGCCCCGGAAACCAGTGGTCGCGCAGATCTGATTGACCAAGCAATAGCTCAAGCAGCAGCGTGGACTCAGAAACCCGTTTTGAGACGGATACCAAAACCTGCTCGTGCCATTGGAAGACAGGAGCCAGCCCAGACACCGTGTCGGCAGGAGAAACGCTAGTCGAGAACAGCGGGCCATCTCGAATGCACACGCCACGTTGGTGAAAGGGGACATCTCGTAGCAGTGCGAGTTCTAGATTCTGCTGTAGACTCACGGCCAAGCCTAGTGCCTGAGATCCGGGGTTGCTGTTGGCCGCGCCCGCTTTGTGCCGGTACAAGAGAGGCTCGGAGAGCCCTTCAGGGTCTAGCGCTAAAGCCAGCAGGTCGAAATTCTCGGACCCGGAGGCGGGTCTCCTGACGTGTGAATACAGGTTGTCATCGAATGCATTACCGTCCACCAACAGCAACCCGGCAGAATCAAGAGTCTTGTGGTTCGTATATGGCTTATCGGGCGATTCCGAATACTTGAATGATACCAGAGCGCTCCGGGCTATGATGAAGTAGAATGATGCATGATCGAAGCGTTGATTACTGCCGTCGATACTGTGGATATGAACTCCAGCGACGTCGTGACGGTCCGGAAGTGGGAGGGGACGTGGTGTCGCGTGGTCTTCCGCCAGTTCTATGGAGTGGTAGGCGTGAGACTTTAAATCCAGTTGTTGCCCATAAACGGTCTGCTGGAGTGCTTCTAGTGCCTCTGCTGACAGGGCAGGCAAGTCGGTGGGGGGACCTCGTGGTGGCAGCTTGCGGTAGTCCGCGTCGTTGCGGAGCGAGGTTAGCGCGCCGGTGAAGAGGTTGTCAAGCATCGTGTCTCTCGGTTTACGGAATCGCGAACGGCCTCCACGGAGGCCTTCCAATCGGATCGACCCTACGCTGAGTGAGCCAGTTCCGCGACGAACGGGAGATCCAACTGGGCCCGTGAAGTCTAGCGACGGCGAGGGAGATGGCTGTGTAGCATGGCGGCACGTCTACGGTGACGGCGGGGGAGATTCCAGTCGCGCTGGTTGTCTCAGCGGCGATCCACGTAGGTAGGGGAGCGGGACGACAGATTGGCGTGACCTCGGCTTGCTCCATGATCCGCTCCGGAAGCTCTTCATGGCGTGTGCACTCGGTGTCAGATATCGAGTTGGTCAATATAACACCGCCTCCCTCGCGGCGAATCGGCTCTCACCGAACTCGCCAGCGGTAGCGATTCCCCGCCGGACGCCACCATTTCTAGGCGCCATCCCCGATCCGCGCGGTGAGCGCCCCGCCGTGGGCCGCCCGAATGACCTCACGCTGCACAGGCGGCTCGATGGTAGCTGGGAATCTGACACGATGCCGTATCATTCAACGGCATCTCGCACGATCTGCCCGTATTCTTGAACTTGATGTCGGGCTCTGCCGGACATCACCGACGATACGACGGACGGCATCCGTCAGCCTGTCATGGCCCGTACTTCCGTAGGTTGCCGGCGACTCCCGGCTAAGCACCGACGGCCGGGTCGCGCGCTACGGCGCCCGCCATCTCCCGCGGCGCAGCAGTTCACCGCTGCCCGCCCCTGCCAGCACCTCCCCGTTCTCGTACACCACCTCGCCGCGGCGGAGCGTCATCACGGGCCAGCCGGTGACTTCCCACCCCGAGTAGACCGAGAAGCCGGCGCCGGAGAACATGTCCTCGTCGCGGATGGTGCGCGTCTCGTTCGGGTCCCAGAGGACGATGTCGGCGTCGGAGCCCACGGCGATCGTGCCCTTGCGCGGGTAGAGGCCGAAGAGCCTGGCGGCGTTAGTCGAGGTCACCGCCACGAAGCGCTCCTCGGATATGCGTCCCCGGACAACGCCCTCTGAATAGAGCATCGGCCGCACCACCTGGAGGTTGCTCAGGCCGGCCCGGTGACTGGAGATGGTCTGCGACGGGTCCAGCTTCTCCTCGCGGCGATAGGCGACGTGGTCCGTGGCGAGGACGTGCACGGATCCGCTGGCGATGCCCGCCCACAGGGCGTCCTGATCGGCCTGCTCGCGAAGCGGCGGCTGTCCCACGTAGAGCCCGCGGTCGGGGCCCTCGAAGCGCTCGCGGGTGAAGTGGAGGTAGATGGGGCGGGTCTCGACGAAGACGCTGAGCCCGCGGTCCCGGGCCTCCTGCAGCACCCGCAGC
Source organism: Candidatus Palauibacter polyketidifaciens (assembly GCF_947581785.1). NCBI lineage: Bacteria > Pseudomonadati > Gemmatimonadota > Gemmatimonadia > Candidatus Palauibacterales > Candidatus Palauibacteraceae > Candidatus Palauibacter > Candidatus Palauibacter polyketidifaciens. Next base: position 35,854 of record NZ_CANPVO010000049.1, read on the forward strand.
GCGCCTGCGGAGGAGACGTGAACCGCGTAGATGGGCGCCCCGGTGGCCTCGGCCATGGCGACCGCGCGCTGGCAGGCGACGACTTCGGCGAGCACGGGCCGGCTGTCCGGGAAGTACTCGAGCGAGGTGCGCTCGGCGGCTGTCAGCTCGGCGATGGCGTGGGCCAGGATGGGCCAATCCTCGCAGTGCACCATCGTCAGGATGCCGGCGCGCCCCGCCTCGGCCATCGTCGCCATATGATTGGGCACTGCGGCGTCGAACGTGGTCCACACCATGAAGATCTTGGTGCTGGTCTGGCCGGTTTCGCCGCCGAGGGTCGTCATCTCGGCCTGCTCGGTTCCGGGGGTGATGCCCGCGTGCAGGATGACGTCCGCGATCGCCTGCTCACCGATGACCGCCGCCTCGCGCTCGATCGCCTCGGCGAGGGTCTGCTCTCCGGCGGGAAAGGCGAAGTTCGAGATCGTGGTGATGCCTCCCGCGAGCGCCGCCTGCGACCCGGTGCGGTAGTCGTCGCGGGTGCGTCCCCCCAGGTGGACGTGGGGATCCACCCCGCCCGGCATGACCCGCAGCCCGGTGGCATCGATCACGCGGGCGCCGGCCCCCGCGGCCAGTCCGGTCCCGATCTCGACGATGGTCCCGTCCCGCACCCGCACGTCCGCGTCGAATCGCCTCTCCGAGGTGACGACGGTGCCCCCGCGGATGAGGATCTCCTGCGTGGCCGTGACGGCCTCGAGCGGGCTGGTCGCGGCCAACGCCGCGAGGAACACGCAGTGACGGCGGAGCATGGGCACGGATCGTCGGAAGATCATGGCGAATAACATGCCGATCGCGAACACCGATCGGAACAGCGAGATCGCAGTGGAGGCACCCAGCGTGTGAACCGGGCCGAAGGTGTCGAGCGCAGCATCCCGAGACGTGTCGCCTCCTGCTCGTCAGCCCGGGTGGCGGATCGAGCCTGAGCAGAAGGAACATGATGGGCAGCACCCCGAGCAGGACCAGCGCCCACCGCCGGTTGATCGCGGGGTCGGGTGGTCCAAGCCGCGCAGGGGAGCGGCCTTCAATGTCGCTTGGCCCCGCGTCGCCCGACCGCGCACGCCCCACCGGTCGGTTGACGTTTCACAGCTGCGATTCTTATTTTGATTCAAACTAAATCACAATATGACTCATCATGAGATCAGGAAATGAAACAGCTCACCGTTAGAGGCCTCGGGGACGATCTGACCGGGGCGATTCGCCGTTTGGCGAACCGCGACGGAACATCGCTCAACCGAGCCGCCGTCAAACTGCTGCGCCGGGGGGCGGGGCTGGAGGGCAGACAGGCGGCCGACGCGGTCGGGTCGTCGCTGGATTGCTTCATCGGCTCCTGGAGCGACGCGGAGGCGGACGAGACCGAACGGGCGCTCAGGCACTTCGAGACGATCGACGGGGCCATGTGGGATTGAGGGTGCTGCTCGACTCGAACGCTTATGTGCAGCTCATGCGGGGAAGCGAGAACGTAGCCGGGATCGTGCGAAGAGCCGAGGAGGTTCTGCTGTCGACGATCGTGCTCGGCGAACTGCTGTACGGCTTTCGCTACGGCGCGCGCTACGAGCGCAACGCCCGCGCGCTGCGCGCCTTCCTCGACAATCCCTACGTTACCGTGGTGCCGGTCGGAAAGACCACGGCCGACCGGTACTCGAGAATCGCGGCGGCTCTGCGAGCAAAGGGCCGCCCGATCCCCACCAACGATATCTGGATCGCCGCCCACGCCATGCAGACGGGAGCCGACCTGGTGTCGGCTGACCGCCACTTCGAGCACGTGGAAGGAATCGCCTGGGTTCGCCTCTAGCCGCGTGGTCCGCGTCGTGGTTTCGGGTCCAAGAAGCCATCCGCGACGCTTGCCCCGCAGTCGCCCCACCGCGCATTACTCCTGCACGCGACGCGCCGCACCGGAATCCGGAGTTGCCATGCCCCAGCCGCAGAGCTACGCGAACCACGCCAGGCGCCCTCCGCTGTTGTTCCTCGTCGCGTGGTCCCTCGCCACGGCCGCTACGGTAGGCGTCGGATACCGGGTTGTCGTGGATTACAGCGCAGAGACGCTGGCGCTGTTCGTGGTCGCCGCATGTACGGCGATAGGCCTGCCTCTTGCGCGGCGCTTCTCACTGGGCGTTCAGGACCGGGTGATCCGCCTGGAGGAGCGCCTCCGCCTGGAAAAAACGCTGCCGGACGAGCTGAAGGGCGAGATCGAGCGGCTGACGACGGACCAGCTCATCGCTCTGCGCTTCGCGTCGGACGCGGAACTGCCCGGGCTGGTGCGCCGCGTCCTCGCGGGTGAGCTGACGAGCCGGAAGGCTATCAAGGAGGCCGTTGAGAGCTGGCGGGCGGACCACCAGCGCATCTGACAGGGGGGCGAGGCCCGCGACCCGGACAGGATCCGCGTGTTGGAGTATCGATCCACGGCTCCCGGACGCGCAGTCTTCCCCTCCGTTGTGGTCTTCGATCGAGTCCAGCCACGCCTGGAATCTCTCATCGGTCGGCGCGCAGAGATCGGTCTCGTACCAGTGGAAAAGGGAGAGCGACAGTTTCACGAACGTTCCAGGTATCGGACCCGACAAGTTCGTCTCGCGGATCCACATCCTCTCCAGCGATTTGAGGCTCCCGAGTTCCGGCGGAAGGGATCCGGTCAGCGCGTTTCGGGATAGACTCAAGTCTGTGAGATTCCCGAGACTGGCCAGTTCGGCCGGGATGGGCCCCGTCAACTCGTTGTCCCAAAGAGTCAAGACTTCGAGATTCACGAGATTTCCGAGTTCGGGCGGAATGGATCCCGTTAGCTCGTTCCCTGAAAGAGTCAGGTCTTTGAGGTTGGCGAGATTGCCGAGTTCGGCGGGGATCGGCCCCGTCAACTCGTTGTCCCAAAGAATCAGGAATTCGAGATTTGCGAGATTGCCGAGTTCGGCGGGGATCGGCCCCGTCAACTCGTTGCCCCAAAGAATCAGGAATTCGAGATTTGCGAGATCCCCGAGTTCGGGCGGAATGGATCCCGTTAGTTCGTTCCCTGAAAGAGTCAGGTCTTTGAGGTTGGCGAGATTGCCGAGTTCGGCGGGGATCGGCCCCGTCAACTCGTTGCCCCAAAGAATCAGGAATTCGAGATTTGCGAGATCCCCGAGTTC
>NZ_CANPVO010000049.1:39024-57239 GCF_947581785.1 Candidatus Palauibacter polyketidifaciens
TCGTTCCCTGAAAGAGTCAGGTCTTTGAGGTTGGCGAGATTGCCGAGTTCGGCGGGGATCGGCCCCGTCAACTCGTTGTCCCAAAGAATCAGGAATTCGAGATTTGCGAGATTGCCGAGTTCGGGCGGAATGGATCCCGTCAGCGGGTTCCTTGAAAGACCCAGGTTTTTGAGGTTGGCGAGATTGCCGAGTTCGGCGGGGATCGGCCCCGTCAACTCGTTGTCCCAAAGAATCAGGAATTCGAGATTTGCGAGATTGCCGAGTTCGGGCGGAATGGATCCCGTCAGCGGGTTCCTTGAAAGACCCAGGTTTTTGAGGTTGGCGAGATTGCCGAGTTCGGCGGGGATCGGCCCCGTCAACTCGTTGCCCCAAAGAATCAGGAATTCGAGATTTGCGAGATCCCCGAGTTCCGATGGAAGTGTTCCGGTCAGCTCGCTTTGTGATACAACCAGGTTTTTCAGGTTCGCGAGGCGGCCGAGTTCGGGCGGAATGGATCCCGTCAGGCGGTTTGTACCCAGCCAGAGTGTCACGAGACTTCCGAGGTTCCCCAGTTCCCGTGGGATCGATCCCTCCAGCTGGTTATTCCAGAGCGACAGCGTGTCGAGCTTCGCGAGCGCCCCGAGTTCAGGCGGAATCGGGCCCGTCAGATTGTTGGTGCTCAGAAAGAGCGCCTTCAGTTCCGTAAGAGCCCCGAGTTCGGGCGGGATCGTTCCGGTCAGCCCTTCCTGGTATCGCGGCGCGGCCGGGCGAGAAGCGAACGTCGCAGGGGAGCCGCGCGCCGACTCGGGGCGTCCGCGAACCGCCGCACCGGGATCCGCCATGCCTGGCGTCTCGCGCCAGGAGTCGAGAGCCGGACCAGCACCCGGTTCAACGCCTGCTTCGAAGCCCTGGTCGCCTGCGCTGCTGGCCACGGCGCGATTTCCGAGCAGATTCAGCACCTCCAGGCTCTTCAGGCGTCCGAGTTCGGGGGGGATGGCGCCCGTCAGAGCGTTGTGGTGGAGGTCCAGCACCCGCAGAGCCGTCAGGTGTCCGAGTTCCGTGGGGATGGTACCGGTCAGTTCGTTGTGGCCCAGGTCCAGCCTGGTGACCCGGCCCCGTTCGTCGGTCGTGACGCCGTACCACTCGCCTACCGGCGCGTCCGTGCCCCAGTGGTCCGACCTCACCCAGCTCGATCCGCGCGTCCCGTCGAAGAGCGCCATCAGCACCTCCGCCGCGGAGGTCACGTTCTCGCTCCGGGTCGCCGCATCCGGCGCCCCGGCGATCTCCGCGCCGTCGGGCACAACGGCCATGCTCTTCGTACCGGTCAGTTGTATCCAGTCATGCACGGCGGTCAAACCCGCCGCGCTCCGGTTCACCAGCCAGACGCCGGTCGCATGCTCAACCACATCCCGCAGCACCACGCCGCTCAACAGGGAGGTCTCCGCGTCGAGCCGGAACAGTTCATCGGCGTCACCCTCGCCCGCGTAGGCCACGAAGTATCCTCCTTCGTGCCCCAGCCTGATGTCGGTGAACTCGTCCGCTTCCTCCCTGACCGCCTCCGAGGCCCCCGACATGTTCGTGATCCGGACCCACTCCTGCGCCTCGCGGTCGAACACCGCGAACTCGTAGTTGCCGGACCGCCGGTCCGAGCCCGAGTCGTCCAGCGTTCCGAGCACCAGTCGGATCGCCGTGTACCGGCTGTGTCCCGTCAGGGCGACCGCTCCCGGGCTTGCCTCGCGTGCCTTCCGGCCCATGCGCGCCCGGATCGTCCACTCGTTCACCGCGGGCGTCGACGTCCGCTCGGCGATCCCCATCCGGCCCGCTGTCCGGTTCGTCACACTCAGCACCCCCTCGCGGACGGTGACCTCCGCGTTGTGCGCCGGCTTCCAGCGTTCCTGGCTGGCCGGCGTGCCGAAATCGTCCCGGAAGCCCCCCGCCTCCACCACGATCGCGGCCGACCCGCTCACACCGTCGTCTCCGGTCGTGGCCGTCACCGTCGTGCTCCCGTCACCGGTGGCCGTTACGAGGCCCGTCTCGTCCACCATCACCACCGTTGCATCGCTCGACGTCCACGTCACCACGGCGCCGGTCATCACCTGGCCATTCTGGTCCAGCACCCGGGCCGTCAACTGCGCCGTCTGCCCCAGGGACGCGAGCGTCGCCGTCGCCGGCGACACGGTGATCGATGTCGCCACCGGAGGGGGTGGTGGGGGCGGGGCTACCGGGTCGTCGTCCCCGCAGGAGAGCGTCGCGAGAAGGACCAGGGGTGCCGCGATGAGGCGACGGCCAGCGGCTTTTCCGGAGGCTGGAGCACGGTAGATCGACATCCTGCAGTTCCCTCCCGCCGAGTGTCAGCGGTCGCATGGCCGTCTGAGTAGCGGGACCGTATGGCCCCGCGGGAGAAGAAAGGTGCGAAGGGCAAGTGGCGATCACCATTACCAATTTGAGGTATATCGGAGCGAACGGAGATGCCGAAAATTCCGCACCCGTCCTGTCAGCGGGGAATCGGGATGCCGCGGCTGAACATCACGTCGAGGCCCGGCTGCAGGTCGGTCGCGGAGCCGCCGGGCCCGGAGAGCGTCACGCTCGCGAGGCGTTCGCCCCATCGAGGCTCGGCGGGCAGGGCGAAGGCGAAGGAAGCCCGCCCGTCGCTGTCGGCGTCGTTCGGCATGTCGAAGCGGAACGAGAACAACTCGTCGCCGGCGGCGACTCTGCGCTGCTCGACCACGTCACCCCGGCGCCCGCCATCACCGGCCCGTTCTGGTCGCGCACCTCGGCCGCGCTGCGCTCCTATGGCGGCTTCAAGGCATCTCAAGCTCTCCGCCCCACGGGCGGATATTCGTCAGCTTGAACGGCGCCGCCACGGCAGGGAGCTGAGATGGCGAGGAAAGAGCGGTAGCGGCGCCCCTTTCAGTCGAATGTGCATAGAATGGGAAGGTGGTCGCTCAACCTCGGCTTTCGGTCGAAAACCTCCTCGTGACGCGGCACTCGGGCCTCGGACAAACGCTCGAGCAGCGGCGTGTTCACGTAGCAGTAATCCAGCTGATGCCGCACGCTCTTCGTCCAGGTCTGAAATGTGGGCGCGGGTCCGCCATGATGATGACTCAGACAGTCCGTCAGACCGAGGGTCTTCAGCCGGTCGATCAGTTCCTGCCCCCCTTTGTGCTTCACGGAGCGGTTGAAGTCACCGCCGACGATCCAGTTCGTATCGTCCGAGATACACGCAGCGCGGAGCAACGCCCAGAGGATTTCCGTGAACCAGAGCCTGGGGTTGGTCACCAGCTTGATGCCCGACACATCCACATCGGTCCACAGACGCGGTGGGATGGGAAAGGACGGCGAGTGAACCGAGACCACGTGGAACCGCTCTCCCGAGTCAAGCGTGGTCTTGCACCCGACGATCCAACCGTACCGTTCCGTGTAGATCCTGTCGACCCACGCCGACCCCGACTCCAGGTAGGGCGTTGCATCGATCGACCCCTTCGAGAGGACCGCCGTCGAAAACGGAGCGTTGTGGCCCCTGAAGTACCGTGGGGAGACGGGGTGGCACTCGTAGCGGTCCTGGATCCACATGGGAATTCCCGTGACTTCCTGAAGCAGGACGATGTCCGCATCCTCGCGCTGAACCGTCTCCCATAGCTCGCGACGGGCTTTCCCCGCCTTGTTGACGTTCCATGTCAGGAGCTTCATTGGGTCGGATCGCCGGACGGCGCCGGCCCGGAGCGCGTGACTCGAAAACCTCCGCTCGCAGCACAGTGCCGGAGTACGAAGGATCTTTGATCGGCCGGCAACCGGATGACGGTCGGTGCGTAGTCGAATACGATCCGCCTCACGAAGCACTACCTTTCGGAGCCCAACTTTCTCCAAGCCACCCGCCGCGCACTCCTTTCCACACGCCATCTCCTGCCGAACCACACGATCATCAGCGGATCCTCAGAGCCCACACTGACATGTGGCCGGGAAGGGAAGCGCCGCCTGGGGACGTGACCCTGAGGCTGGTTGGCCCTCGCGCACCGGGCGGGCTCCAGTGGAGGTAGAAGGTCGAGCCAGCACGAACGCTCCAGTCGCCGTGAACCGAGGCGGTTGTCGATACCCAGGGGCGAAGTTGGGCGCCCTCGCTGAATTGGCTCCAGACGTCGGCGAGATCCCAGGTCGTCATGCCGTGGGCCTCCCAGCCGTTCAGGTCCAGCCAGAGAGTAATGTAGAAGTCGGCCAGGATTCGTTCAGATCGCCAGGCACTGACCTCCTCCAGCGCGGTGAGCCCGGAGGCCGCCGACTGGTTTAGCCGACGCAACAAGGCCTGTTCTCCGCCCGCGTACTCGCCCCCCCAGCGGTCCATGGCGTATCGGAGCACCATCGACGGAACATCATACACTGCCCTGCCAGATCCCTTGCACGGCCCATCATTGCCCTCGTATACGAAACCCATCCAGCTGCACTGCTCGGGCGCGTCCGGGACGCGGCGGAGGCCGTCGGGGTCATCCGAATCCAATCCGAAGAAGTGTGCCATCCCGCGCGCCCAGTCCCGATACCAGTCAAGTCCACGCCGAAAGGCCGCACTACCCAGATTCTGGCCCGACCCGTGCCCGAACACCCGATCCGCCACCAAGTGCTCCGAGAGCGTAGCGCCACCTTCGATCTCCCAATTGGAGTACCCCGCCCCGTCGAACACCTCGGCTCGCGCCTGCACCAGATGCGTCATCTCATGCGTCAACAGCGGCGGGTAAAAGTCCAGCGCCTCTTCCCTGGTCCAAGGGTGCCCGAAGACGCCCTCGGGGTCGGGAACGCGGCCGAACAGGATCTCGGCATGATTGCTGGTGCCGCAGTCGTCTACCGGATAGAGGTCGCCGAACCAGGTCCAGCCGCCGACAAGGGTGTCGTCGCCGTCGCTCAGGTTCACTTCCTTGGTCATCAGGACGAGCACCCGGCGGTTCCCGTCCACATCGGAGAGACCGCCATAGTAATCGTCGTGAACCGGCTTGATCTGGGTGGCATATAAGGCGTCCAGTTCGGCGAGTTCGGGCTCCGTGAAGCCGTCGGCCGGGTTGTCGATGTCTTCGAGCCACAAGGCGTTCTTGCCGCTGAACCGGACCACGGCTCGGACCCGGCCACGGGACGAGCAACCACCCACGAACTTCGCATCCCCGAACAAAGTCAGGGTATCGTTCGCGAGCAGGGAGCGGGACAGTGGTGCGCCCCTCATCGGAGATGTAGGAGGGCCCAGCTGCCGGACTAGCGCCGCGTTCGCGGCCATGATCTCGTTGTGCCGCGCCTGGTCAAGCTTCGGCCCTGCTTCCTCCTGGCTGAGAGTCACTGACGTGCCAGCGGATGCCGGCGGTGGCGGTAGCACTCTTGCCGCAGAAGCTTCGGCCACCTCCTCCGCCCGGCGAAGCGGCCGGAACGCGACCACGGCCCGTGCGGGATCGAGAACCGCCGCATCTCCGAGAACGCTCGTCATGTGAACCGGTGTAAGCGAGGACGGCGTCTCCGAGGTGGAAACGACGCCGATGATGTACTCCCCGCCGGAAGCATCTCCGGGCAGGTGGACGCACCCGTTTCCGCCATGTGTGTAGCGATAGGAGCCCAGCGGCAGGGCGAGGTCCTCCGGAGTACGGGGCGTCACGCCAACGATGCGCGTCTCGCTGAGGCCGAGCACGGTCACGCTCAACGGGGCTCGCCGGGCGGGCAGGCAGTCGCCGTGCGGAACGGTCACGGACAGGCTGGTCCGACTCGCGGCAATCACGGTGGCCGGCTGGCCATCGATCGAAACGGAATTGTACTCAGGGAACCGCGAGAAGCCGGAGCCCGTGATCGTCGCGTTTGCACCCTCGAGCAGGACACCTGGTTCGACGTCCGAAATGACGACCGGAAGCTGGGCCTCGGAGGTCACCGCAATGCTCTGGCTGGCGTTCAGGCCATCGCCATCGGTCGCGGTTACCGTCACCGTCGCAGCCCCGGGCGTGACGGCGAGAATCGCGAAGTCGTCTCCGGTTACCGCGGCGAGCACGACGGACGAATCCGTCGTACCGATCGTATAGGTCAGAACGTCGCCATCCGGATCGGTGAAGTAGTCAGTACCGGTCCAGGCAGGCTCCTCTCCGACCGTCAGGCGCTGCGGAGGTATCGAGTCCGTCACGATGGGTGCGCGGTTGGGAACGACGACCGGGAAGCCCTGATCGGCCGTCAGTCCGCCGGGATCGGTGGCGGTGACGCTGATCGTCGCCTGCCCCTTCGCCACGGTCCGGACCGTCAGCGTGCTGCCCGACACCGACGCGGCGGCGACCAACGCCGCGTCGGTACCCGGTGTGTAGGTCAGGGCGTCACCATCGGGATCGCGAAAGTAGTCATCCAGGTTGAACGTGGCCGAATCACCCACGGCGAGTTCGAGCGCAGGTACGGTTCCCACCGCCACCGGTGCTCGGTTCGGCGGAGGCGGATCGGGGGGCGCGGTCGGTTCGCCACCGCACGTGGCGACAGACACGCCCAGGAGGACGACAAGCGTCCCCAGGATCGCAGCTTCTCTTGGAGTCATGGACGTTGCTCTTGGAGTCATGGAGGTCACCACTGGTCCGCCGAAGGAAGGCCTCGGGAGACCAGCACCTCGAAGTCAGCGACTTCCCGGAGCGCCGAGGCAATCCGGCCAGGGTCTCCCGCCGCCCCGGCAAGGATCCCGAGGCGACCGCCTCGGTTCGCGAGGTCACGCAGAATCCCCCGTACCCGGCCGGTCCGAGGGTCGCGAAGGAGAGCCGTGGGCGAACTGCTGGCTTCGTCGAGCGTCGCGATCCCTCCGGGCGCGGAGAGTTCAATCGCCTCCAATTGGTTTGCCCAGGCGGGTGTAACCGGGAGGGCGAAGACGAATACCGATCCTCCGTCGCCGTGCACCACCTCGGGCATGCCGAAGTCGATGGAGAACAGCTCCGCACCGGCGGCAGTCCGGCCCCTCAATGTGTAGGGACCCTCCGAACGGGGGAGTGCCACCGGAGCGTCGACAACGAACGCGGGGTCGAGGAATGGGACGCCCGAAGCGTCCACGCCGCCCCAAACCAGGAGCGTTCGATCGGTGTCTTGCGCGGGTGCCGCCGCGAACGCCGCGGACGCCTCCTCGTGAAGGCGCCGGTCGAGGGTCTTTCCTACGTCGTAGGTGCTGATCCAGCGCGGATGGCAGTTGCCCATCACGTCCGCGGTCTCGGGAGGAACGAGCTCATTGCTGGGGGGGTCAAAACCCCAGGCGCCGATCTTGCCGGCCCGATCCGGAAAGTCCGGGTCGGGCCCGTCTGCGCCACCGCAGGGGGCATGCCTGAGATCCATATTGTGCCCCAGTTCGTGCGCCACAGTCGTGGAGTCGAGTTGCGCCAGACTGCTCCGGCCGGGACGGAACGCCACGCCGCCGAACCCGAAATCGAGCGTGAGAGATGAGGGTAGCCCCCCCATGTAGTATCCCCGCCCACCTTCCATCACTCGGGTGGCCTCGATTTCGTGAAGGAGTTCCGAGCCGTCGGCTGCGGAAGTGAAGAAGGTCTCGCGTACTTCCAGCGTAAACTCCGCGACTGGCAACCAGAACCGAGTCGGCCAAAACATGGGATCCCCCACCGTGAACCTCGCGATGCGCTCCAGGAACCCGCTCTCGGTTTGGCCCGGCCGGAGGACCGGCAGATATGTCAGGTGAAGCGGAGGCACGGTTCTGACGTCGATCGTCTGGCGGCCACTCTCCGGGATACGTCTCGTTATGCCGACCTCGGCGCCGAGAGTATTGTCGGGGTCAACCTCGATGACGAGTTCGAGGCCCGGCTGCAACACGTCGGCCGGAACTTCGGCATTCGCCGACGCACGGAGGCTGCCCTCCCCCACCTGCGCCGGCACCGTTCCGCGCGGGGCTGGAATGTCCACGGCGTGGACCTCCTCCCCGCCCAGGTAGAACCTCGCACGCACCGGCGGGAAACCCACCGATTCGCCGTCGGGAGCGGTAAGGAATACGCGGAGCAGTGCCGGACGGTTGGCGATCAAGGGAACCGGGAAGTCGAGGGATTGAACGGCCTGCACGAGGTATGCGGCGGGGAGATCGTTTCGGCAGCGGGCGACGCGACGGTTCGCGACCGTGCCGAGCCAGGCAAGAAAGTCCGCATCTGCCGGAGCGCACAGGGACGTTCCCTCGGCGAGAAAGGTGGCCAGGTTTCCGAGATTCGCCAACCCGGTCGGAAGGAAACCGGAGAGGCCGGGGTTGGCGTTCAACCTCAGTTCCCGCAGCTCTACGAGCCCGGACAGTTCGGGAGGCAGGGGACCGGCCAGGGCGTTGTGTGACAGCGAGAGGAGCTGGAGACGGGCCAGATTGCCCAGGGTGCCGGGGACGGACCCGGTCAGAGCGTTGCGGTGCAGCAGCAATCGCTCCAGCGACTGGAGCCGACCCAGCTCCGGGGGAATCGCACCCTCGAGGTTGTTGTCCTCAAGCCGAAGCTGAACGAGTTGCGCCAGATTTCCGAAACGTCCGGGGATCTCACCCGTGAGGCGATTGGAATTGAGCCACATGAGCTCGAGGCCGGAGAGGTTGCCCAGGTCGGGTGGGATCGGGCCGGTCAGGGCGTTGAATTGAAGCGCCAGAATGCGGAGTCGGGAGAGGCCGCCCAGTTCCGGCGGAATCGGACCCGTCAGGTTGTTGGCGCTGAGCCACAGCCGGTCGAGTTTCTCGAGGTCCCCCAGCTCGGGGGGGATCGGTCCCGTCAGGGCGTTGGCTTCGACCCGCAGTCCCTCGAGGTTGGAGAGGCGTCCCAGCTCGGGCGGGATCGGGCCCGACAGGTCGTTGTGTTGCAGCGACAGATCACGGAGTCGCCCGAGGCCGCCCAGTTCCGGCGGAATCGGACCCGACAGGTCGTTGCCATCGAGCCAAATGAACTCGACGTACCGGAGGTCGCCGGTCTCGGGTGGAAGGCGGCCGGCAAGTCCGTTCCCGCTGAGCAAGAGTTGCCTGACGCGGCGGTCTGCGTTCACAGCGACCCCGAACCATTCCGAGAGAGGGCGTTCGCTTGCCCAGTTTCGACTTTCGGTCCAGGCGTCGCCGTTCGTCGCCTCGTAGAGCGCCATCAAGGAGGCCCGGTCCGGGCTGAACACCGAGATCCGGGCCGCATCTCCAACGTCACCGATGGCTGCGGTGATTTCGGCCGTCCCTTCGCCCACGCCGCGAAGCACACCCGCTGCGTCCACGGTCACGACCGACGGGTCGCCGGACGACCAATCCAGCGGCGCTCCGATCACGAGGTGCCCATTGGCATCGAGGGCCTCGGCCGCGAGCCGCAGGCTGTCGCCCAGAAGCAGTGTGTCAGCGGACGGCGTTACCGTGAGGCTGTGCGCCACCTGCATCACCTCGACGGCCATTTCGCCGGAGGCCCCTTCCGACGTCGCGGTGATCGTTGCCGCTCCGTTCGCCACCGCCGTCACCAGACCCGCGGCGTCTACCGTTGCCACCTGGCTGTCGCTGGCTGTCCACGTGACCTCCTCGTCCGGCATTGGCCGTCCGGCCTGGTCCTGCACTTCGGCCACCGGTCGCAGGGTGTCGCGAAGCGCGGCGAAGACCGCCGTGTCGGGGCTCACGGCTACCCAAGTGGGCGCTGGCTCCACCACTTCCAGTTGTGCCCGCCCAGTCGCCCCGGACGATGTGGCCGATATTTCCACCTCTCCCAATCTGATCCCCGTGACGAGACCCGCCTCGTCCACGACCGCCACCGTTGTGTCGCTCGACGCCCAAACGAACTCGGAGCCGTCAACGGCGTGACCGTTCGAATCCCACGCCTCGGCCGCGAGTTGAAGGGTGGTGCCCGGTAGCACGACGCCGGTCACCGCTTTCAAGGCAACGGCGCTCACCTGCTGGGCCACCGTCACCGTGGCGCTCCCCGCGACCGCCCCCACCGTCGCAGTGATGGTGGCCGTGCCGTTGCCGTCGGCCGTCGCCAGACCCGATGCACTGACGGTCGCGACCGGCGTGTTGTTGCTCGACCATGTTACGGTCGCGCCCATCACCTGCCCGTTCTGGTCGCGTACTTCGGCGGACAGCTGGACGGTCGCACCCAGCGCGGACAGCTCGCTCGTCGCCGGGCTAACCGTAACCGTCGTCGGACGCGGAGGATCGGACCGAGGTGCCGGCGGTCCCGTCCCTCGGTCGCCACCGCAGGCGTGGGCCCAGGCGATACAAGCCAGCGCCAGAGGAGCCAGGCGCGGGGCTGGGCCGCGCGTCGAGTGACGGCTCGGGCCTTCGACTCGCAGCACGGTTATGGAGATGCCCCTGGCTGTAGATTGGACAGGCGGAAGAGACGATCTGTCCCCCACGGCGGACCCCTGAGTATACTATGTTTATTGTGCGTTAAACGTGATGTGTTGGGCATTTTGCATGTCTTTTATGTAACTTCCTCTGCGGGGGGCGCGCGGCTTCCTGCTGCGGGTCCGGTCGAAGGCCGGTGGGCACCGCGTGATCGTGAGAGAGGAGCGGAGCATTGGACGATCGAGACCCGACCGGGCCCGGCCGCGGGGCCTCAGGTGATCGCGCCTCCCGGCTGAGCGCGGCGATCCTTCGCATCAACCAGAGCCTCGACCTTGCTACCGTGTTCGACGAGGTGGTCGACAGCGGCTGCGCGCTCACCGGTGCCCGCGCCGGGTTGATCACGACGATCGACGAACGGGGAGAACTCCGGGAAATTGTCATCCGTGGCCTCTCTCCGAAGGAGCACCGGGAGATGTTGGCGTGGCCGGATGGGGACCGGCTCTTCCAGCATCTGAGGGACCTGCCGGCGCCGCTTCGGGTGGCGAACCTCCCCGGCTATCTGCGCCGCCTCGGCTTCTCCTCGATCCCGTGGAACTCGAGGACGCTGCAGGCGACCCAAATGCACTCCCGGGGCGAGCATCTCGGGAGTTTTTTCCTCAGCGACAAGGAGAACGGTGAGCCGTTCACGAGCGAGGACGAGGAGATCCTGGTCCTCTTTGCCTCGCAGGCGGCGACGGCGATCTCCAACGCGCGCTCGCACCGCGAAGTCGAACGGGCGCGGCGGGATCTCGAGGTGTTGGTCGAGACGTCGCCGGTCGGGGTGATGGTTCTCGACGCGAAGACCGGACGCGCGGTCTCGTTCAACCGCGAGGCGTGGCGCATCGTCGATGGGCTGTGCACCCCGGGCCACCCGCGCGAGGAACTCTTCGAGGTGGCTTCCTGGCGGCTCGCCGACGGGCGGGAGGTCTCGTTCGAGGAGTTCCCACTGTCGGACCAGTTGGAGAACGCCAAGACGATCCGGGCCGAGGAGATCGTGCTGTCGGTACCGGACGGACGGAGTGTGCGGACGCTGATGAACTCCACGCCGATCCGCTCGGAACAGGGCGACGTGGTGTCGGTGGTCGTCACCATGCAGGACCTCGCCCCGCTCGATGCGCTGGAGCGACAGCGGGCAGAGTTCCTCGAAATGGTCAGCCACGAACTGCGCGCCCCGCTGACCTCGATCAAGGGCTCGACTGCGACCGCGCTCGGAGCCGCCTCGGTCCCGCCCCAGGCCGAGCTGATCCGGTTCTTCCGCCTCATCGACTCGCAGGCCGACCACATGTACGGCCTCATCGCGAACCTCCTGGACGCCGGGAGCATCGAGGCGGGCACGCTCACGGTCGCGCCCGAGCCCTCGAGCGTCGCCGCCCTGATCGACCGGGCCCGCAACACGTTCCTGAGCGGTGGTGGCCGCCACGCCGTCCTGATCGACCTTCCGCGAGATCTGCCGGAGGCGATGGCCGACCGAGAGCGCATCGTGCAGGTGCTGGGCAACCTTCTCTCGAATGCGGCGCGGCACGCTCCCGAGACCACCCCCATCCGGATCGAGGCAGCCCACGCGGACGGATACATCGAGATCTCGGTATCGGACGAGGGGCGCGGGATCCCGCCCGACCGACTCCCGTACCTCTTCCGCAAGCGTGCCGGTCTCGCAGGGGGCTACGCCGAGAGCGTCACAGGCGGCACTGGGCTCGGGCTCGCGATCTGCAAAGGCCTCGTGGAGGCGCACGGCGGACGCATTCGGGCCGAGAGCGGGGGGACGGGCCAGGGCGCACGCTTCTCCTTCACGATCCCGGCGGGCGGGGCCTCCTCCGCGCAGGCAGTCCCGCGCGGCGGATGGCCGGACGGGCCGGGGGGAAGGGAGGAGAAGCCGCGGATCCTGGTGGTGGATGACGATCCACAGATGCTGCGCCACGTGCGGGACATCCTGTCCGGAGCAGGCTACGAGCCGCTCACGGTGGGCGATCCCGAAGGGCTCTCCGACATCATCCACACGGAGCGCCCGCGCCTAGTTCTCCTGGATCTGGTGCTCCCGGGGCCGAACGGGATCGAGCTGATGGAGCAAGTCCCGGAACTCGGCGATCTCCCGGTCATCTTCATCTCCGGCTACGGCCGGGACGAGACGATCGCCGACGCCCTCGCCAGTGGGGCGGTCGATTACATCGTCAAGCCCTTCTCACATACCGAACTCGTGGCGCGCGTCCGCGCGGCGCTCCGGAGCCGCTATGAGCCCGAGACCTTCGTGTGCGGCGATCTGGCCATCGACTACACGCGCCGCCGGGTCACCGTCGCCGGCCGGCGGGTAGCCCTCACGGCCAAGGAATTCGACCTGCTGCGCGTCCTGTCGGTCAACCGCGGTGGGGTGGTGACCACGAAGACCCTCCTCCGCCAGGTATGGGGGCTCCGGGGCTTGAACAACACCAATCGCGTCCGCGCGGTGGTCAGGAAGCTCCGGGCGAATCTAGGGGACGATGCGGACGCGCCCGCCTACATCTTCACCGAGCGCGGGGTCGGTTACCGGATGGCGAGCCCCGGCGAGGCGTAGGAAGCGTGCACGGATAACTGCCGGATCCGCGAGGGGATCGGGGTCGCGGAACGAATGGAGGGACTCCGGATCGGCCTTGGGGTTCCTATCTCAGCGTCTTATGCGTCCGAACGTCGGAAGCTCGTAAAGTCTCCTGGTGATGAACTTCGCGCCGCACTTCGGACACATCCACACGGGGCCGGTGCCCTACCGTTGCCCCGGTGGGCACCCACCGGCCGGGTCGGCGCGCCGGTCGGGCATCGGCGGTCCCGGGCTGGCGATGCGGTAGCCGACGCCGTGCTCGTTGAAGATGTAGGCCGGGTCGGCCGCGCTGTCGCCGAGCTTCCGGCGTAGCTTCTTGACGGCGGTGCGGACGCGGTCGGTGTCATCGGCGGCCCGTCGTCCCCACACCTTTCGGAGCAGCGTCTCGGTGGTGACGGTGCGTCCGCCCGCGGCGGACAGGACGCCGAGCAGCTCGAACTCGATGGCCGTGAGCCGGACCTCGGCGCCGGCCACGCTCACCCGCTTCCGGTCGTGATCGATGGCGAGGTCTCCGTGCACGAGCGTCTCGGGCCGGGCGTGTGCGCGGAGCGCCGCCTTGACCCGTGCGGCAAGCTCGGTCGGCGAGAACGGCTTGACGATGTAGTCGGCCGCGCCGCTTTCGAGCGCCCTGGCGATCGTCTCGTCGCGGCCGTAGGCGGAGATGAAGATGACCGGCACGTCGGAGAGTTCGGGCAGCTGTTTCATCAGCTCGATCCCGTCCGTTCCGGGCAGGATGAGGTCGAGCAGCACGAGGCGCGGCTTCTCGGCGCGGATGATGGCGGCGATCTCGCCGGGCTCGCCCGTGGCGACCGGGGCGTAGCCCGCGTCCGAAAGGACGTCGCGCACGTAGCGCAGCGTCTGCGGGTCGTCGTCGACCACCAGGATGCGCCCGCGGTGCATCCGGCCGGCAGCCGGGCGGGGCGTGGCAGCCTCGGGTGCATCCTCCCCGGAGATGGGTAAAGTGAACGTGAACCGGGCGCCCCGGCCGGTGCCCCCGCTCTCGGCGCGGATGCGGCCGCCGTGCGCCTCGACGAGTCCCTTCGAGATCGCGAGCCCGAGCCCGGTCCCTTCCGTAGGGCTGACACGCTTGCGGAACAGGTGCCCCAGCCGGTCGGGCGGGATCCCCCGGCCCTCGTCGGAGACCGAGACGGCGACGCAGGCGCCCTCGCGCGCCGCCTCGACGCGGATCGGCGAGGCCGGCGGCGAGTGCCGGGCGGCGTTCGAGATCAGGTTGTTCAGGACCTGCACGATGCGCTCGCGGTCGGCCATGGCGGGCGGCAGGTCGGGCGGCAGGTCGATGAGGACGGGCTGGCGGCCGCCGCCGCTCACGAACGTGTTGCGGGCCCGGTCGACGAGGGCCGCCACGTGCGTGGGCTCGGGCTGGACGGTGAGCGTGCCCGCCTCGATGCTCCCGGCGTCCAGCAGGTCCGCGATCAGGCCCCGCATGTGGTCGGCCTGGGCGCCGATGATGCGGAAGAACTGCACCATCTCGGCCTGCGACGGGAGCGGCTCGGCGTCGAGCACCGTCGAGGCCGAGCCCTTGATCGAGGTGAGCGGTGTTCGCAGCTCATGGCTCACCATGCCGAGGAACTCCGCCCGCTGCCGCTCCAGCTCGTCCAGCGGCGCCAGGTCCTGCATGGTGACGACGACCGATACGATGCTTTCGTCCGGCGAGCGGATCGGCGTGACGTTGACGAGCACGCGCACGCTCCGCCCGTCGGGCACCGAGAGCTCGACCTCTTCGGCGCGCAGCGGCTCCGCGTGCCCGAGCTGCCGGGACAGCGGCAGCGCTTCGAGCGACACCTCGCGCCCGTCGGCGTGCCGGGCCGTGATCACCTCGAGCAGCTGCTCCGGCGGGCGGCCCGGCGTGCGCAGCGCCTCGACGATGCGCCGCGCCTCGCGGTTGAACGAGAGCGGATGGCCGGTTGCGGCCTCGAACACCACCACGCCGACCGGCGAGGTCTCGATCACCGCCGCCAGGTCGGCCCGCGCGCGCTCCACGTCCCGGTGGATGCGCGCGTTGGCGATCGCCGCGGCCGCCTGCGAGGCGAACAGGACCAGGATCTCCTCGTCGGCGCCCGTGAACGCCCCGCCGTCCTCCTTGTCGGCGAGAAAGAAGTGGCCGAGGTGCTCGCCCCCGCGGTGCATCGGGGTGCCCTGGAGCGTCTTCGAGCCCCACGGGTTCGGGGACATGCCGAGCGAGCGCAGGTAGTCGTCCACGTCCGCCACCCGGATCGGCGCGGGGAGGTCGCGCAGGTGCGCGAACAGCCGCGGCCCGTCGGGCCACTCGACCATCTCGCGGCGCTCCTCGGGCGCAAGGCCTGAGACGACGAAGTCCTCGACCCCGCCCGACGGGTCGATCGTCGTGATCACGCCCATGCGCGCGCCCGTCAGGGCCCGGGCGCTCTCGACCACCTCTTGGAGCACGGTGGGCAGGTCGAGACTCGCGCTGACGCGCAGGATCGCCGCGCTCAGGCGCGAGGCGCGGTCGCCGGAGGCTCCGTTTTCCGGGCCGCGCACGTCCGGATCGCTCAACGCTGCACTCGCTTCCAAGGGGGTCTGACGGAGCCGAAAACAAGGCTTCGGCCGCTCGGTCCGCACGCGTGGGGCGGACCCGCGGGGAGCGAAGGATAGCGCGATCGTCACGGAAAGTCACTAACGGGCCACCGCGAATGCCCGATAATTCACAATATGCTCACAACTTGGCGGTTATCTTGAAAAAATAGCGGGTGATAATTGGTAGTTATCAACCGCTAAACCGCCCGGCGACGACGATAACGGGTCGGAGTCAACGGACCAAATGTTTTCGCCCGGCGGAGCGCTCAGCCGCGCTTCTGGAGCCGGGCCAGCTGGGCGGCGCCGTTGCGCCTGGCGAGCAGCCGCTCGCCGTAGCGCTGCACCATGCGGACGCTCCTCCAGCGCCCGGCCTGCATGATGGCCGGCAGCTCGATGCCCGAGGCGATCATGTCCTGCGCGGCGCCCACCCGGGGGCTGTGCCCGGAGAGCCGCTCGACGACCTCCGCCCGGACCCCGGCGCGCTTGGCCATGGCCTTGTAGATGCGCGGCACCTGGCCCGGGTGGAGCGCCCCGCCGAGGGTCCCGTCCTTGCGCACGGAGCGGAAGAGCGGCCCCTCGGCGACACCGCTCTCGGCGAGCCAGACCTTCAAGAGCCTCACGCTGTCCTTGTGGAGGTACAGCACCGCGCCTCCCCCCTCCGGATCGGTCTTCGCCCGGCGCACGAGGACCGACGCCGAACCGCCCCTATCCACGGTCACGTCAACGACTTCTAGCGCCACGAGCTCGGAGCGGCGCAGCATGGCGTCGTAGGCCACGGCCAGGATCGCGCGGTTGCGGACGTCGATCAGCCGGGAGCCCCCGGCCCCGATCAGCCGCTGGCGGAGCGCCCAGGTCAGGCCCTCGACCTGCTCCTGCCGGGACCCCTTCCGGCGTCCCATCCGCCTGAGCGCCCACCGCACCTCGGCATGCTCCGAAGGGCTCCGCTCCCCGGCCGCCCGGTGCAGCGCGGCGATGCTCGAGACGTGGCGCCTCACGGTGGCGGGAGCGAGGCCGCGCGACACCTCCTCGACGTAGGCCGCGACCGCGGCCGGGCTCGCCGGCAGAGGACTCAAGTCCCGCTCCGCGCACCACGCCGCGAACCGTTCCAAGTCCGCCCTGAGCGCCCGCACGGTGTTGGCGCTGAGCGAGCCGTCGGCGGCCGCGTCGAGGTACTCGCCGAGGGGCCCGGCGGGGGTCTCCGGGGGTCCGATCCGGCGCTCACCCACGCGTGACCGCTCCGTGGCCGGAAGGTTGTGACCGCTCACTCAAACCCGATGTCGGAATTTCCATAAGTAGCTATGGGACAGAGAGATAAGTGCAAACGGATTACGGTTGATAACTACCAATTATCACCCACAATCCAGCACGGGAGCGAGCGCGCCGCACATGGGGGCCAGCGACTGCCACATACGGGAGACGAGCCCGGCGGTGTTCCGGGCCGGGGAAGATCCGGGGGTTCCGCTGCCCCCGGCGGCCTCAGTCCGCCGGAAACTTCCCGGCCTGGTGTGGTTGGCGGCCGGCCTCCTGGCGGGTGCGGCCCTGCTCGTGGGCGCGCGGGGCGCGCATGCCCAGACCGTGATCTGGGAGGCCGAGATGGTGGCGGAGGAGTTTGGGACCTTGGGTTGCTTCGGGTACAGCCATGCGGATGATGCCGGAAGCCTGTCGGACCGCACCATCACTTACAAGGACGACACCTACACGATCGAGAGCATCTGCGACCGTACGTTCTTCGATTTGAGAATCGTTCGCGACGGTGCGGATCTCCGCGACCTGTTCACGTCCAACGTGAGTTTCGACATCGACGGCACGACCTATAACCGCACTCATGTTGGAACTGTCCAGCTGCTCCTCTTGCCGTCTCCAGTGGTCCTGGCCGACAGCACCTACACCCTGGAGATCACGACCACCGCGCCCGGGGCGCCGCAGAACCTCACCGCGACATCGGTCTCGGCCAGCTCGATCCGGCTGAACTGGGCCACGCCATCGAGCATCGGCGGCTCCGCGATCACGGGCTACGACTACCGCACCTCGACCGACGGCGGCGGGACCTGGGGCGGCTGGGTCGCCATCGACAACAGCGCGAGCCTGACGACCGATGACGTGGAGGGGCTTACCGCCAGCACCACGTACACCGTTCAGATGAGGGCGACGAACAGCTCGGGCGCTGGGCTGTACTCGGAAACCGCCGACGCGACGACGACCACTGCGTGCGGGGCGCTGCCGGAGGTGACCACCCACGCGAACGGTTCCGAGACCCTGTACGCCGGGTGCCTGCTGGTGGGAGAGACGCCGAACGCGAGGGACCCGAATGTCTCTGACTTTGGGTACGGCCGCAGCGACGGACTCGGCAGCCTCGCGCCGAACACCTTCGCCGCGGGGTCCGAGACGGTCCGGATCACCGCGTTGCGGCTCGAGTCCTCCCTAGTGAACCTGTATGCCAATCCCAGCGGCGTCTACTCGAACTTTTCGGCGCTCGGAACGGTCGAGGAACTCGAGAAGCGGCTCGTGCTGCACCTGGACAGCCACACGTTCCCGTTCAGCGACGGAAACGTCACCGAGTGCTGCTCGGACTGGCCCCAGGGGACCCTGAGCTGGTCGGCCGGCGACACCGTCGTCGTCAGGCTGGTCCGCCTGTCCGAGCCCTCGGCTCCCGAGACGCTGACGGCGACGGCGGAGTCCTCGACGCAGGTCACGCTGTCGTGGAGCGCACCGGCGCAGAGCGGCGGCGCGGACGTCACCGGCTACGAATACCGCGCCTCGACCGACGGCGCGACCACCTTCGGCGAGTGGACCGCGATCGAGAACAGCGCGGGCCTCACGAGCGCC
>NZ_CANPVO010000050.1 GCF_947581785.1 Candidatus Palauibacter polyketidifaciens
GGACCTCGCGGCCGCTCGCTGAAGGGAGTGCCCCGGCGATCGCGCCCGACGGACGCACGCTCGCGTTCGTCAACCGCGGCCAGATCTTCACGCTTACGCTCGATGGCTCGGCGCCGCCGGGTCCACTCCTCCGCATCCGCGGGAGCGCGAGTTCGCTGGCCTGGTCCCCGGACGGTGGCCGGCTCGCCTTCGTCAGCAACCGCGGGGACCATGCGTTCGTCGGCATCTTCTCGCTGGACGACCGGTCGGTCCGCTATCTGGATCCGAGTCTGGATCGCGACGGCAGCCCCACGTGGGCGCCGGACGGCTCGGCCATCGCCTACATCCGCGTCCCGAACGAGGGGGCGCAGCTGCCCTTCTCCCCGCTCCGCAGCGCCCTGCCCTGGTCCATCCGGTTGGCGGACCCCGTCACCGGAGAGGCACGCGCGGTGTGGCAGGCTCCGCCCGGGCGCGGGAGCGCCTTTCAGGCCATGACCGGGCCCTCCCTGATCTGGCTCGCCTCCGACCGGCTCGTCTTCCCCTGGGAACGCGAAGGGTGGCACCAGCTTTACTCCGTGCCCGTCGCGGGCGGCGAGCCGACGCACCTCACGCCGGGCGAGTTCGAGGTCGAATCCGTGCTCCCTTCGCCGGACGGAGAATCCGTCTACTACGCCTCCAACGCGGGCGACATCGACCGCCGCCACGTGTGGCGGGTGACCGCCGAAGGTCCGCCCGAAGCGCTGACGTCGGGAGACGGCATCGAGTGGAACCCCGCCGTCACTCCCGACGGCGTCCTCGCGTTCCTCGCCGCCGACGGCCGGACCCCGGCCCACGCCGAGGTGGCTGCGGGCGGAGAGCGGCGTCCCTTGGTCGACCGATTCATGCCGGATGCCTTCCCCTTCGAGAGCCTCGTGGAGCCACGGCAGGTGACCTTCGAGTCCGAGGACGGAGTTCTGATCCACGGACAACTCTTCCTCCCGCCCGTGTCGGTGGAGGGCGGGCGGCACCCGGCCGCGATCTTCTTTCACGGCGGGTCGAGGCGGCAGATGCTCCTCGGCTGGCACTACATGCGCTACTACCACAACGCGTACGCCCTGAACCAGTACCTAGCGAGCCGGGGCTACGTCGTCCTCTCGGTAAACTATCGCAGCGGCACCGGCTACGGGCTCGAGTTCAGGGAGGCGCTGAATTACGGCGCCCGTGGCGCGAGCGAATACCGGGATGTCGTCGCGGCAGCGCACTTCCTCGCGGATCGGGATGATGTGGACGCGACGCGGGTCGGGCTCTGGGGCGGCTCCTACGGGGGCTACCTCACGGCCCTCGGCCTCGCGCGGAACTCGGATCTCTTCGCCGCCGGCGTCGACATCCACGGCGTCCACGACTGGAACATGGTCATCCGCAACTTCGTGCCGTCCTACCAGCCGGAGGCGCGCGAGGCCTTCGCCCGGCTCGCGTTCGAGTCCTCGCCCATGGCGTGGATCGACGGCTGGCGTTCCCCGGTGCTTCTCATCCACGGCGACGACGACCGCAACGTGCCGTTCTCGGAATCCGTCGACCTCATCGAGTCGCTGCGGAGGCGCGGCGTCGAGGTCGAGCAACTCGTCTTCCCGGACGAGGTCCACGGCTTCCTCCTGCACCGGAACTGGATCACCGCCTTCGAGCGGTCCGCCGAATTCATGGATGCGCACCTGCGGGAGACCCCGGCCACGGGAGGCGCGAAGCCGTGACCGCCCGCATCGCGGGACAGCTTGCGCTCGTCACGGGAGCCAGTTCGGGAATCGGCGAGGCCATCGCCCGCCGCCTGGCCGATGACGGCGCAAACCTCGTGCTCTGGGCTCGCAGGGCGGAGCGCCTCACTCGCCTCGCGGAAGCGATCGCGGCACGGAGCGGCGTCACCGTGGACATCGGCGTCGTCGACATCCGCGACGGCGACGCGGTGCGGGAGGAGGCGGCGCGGCTCGGCGCCGCACTCGGTGTTCCCGACATCCTGGTCAACAACGCGGGCCTCGCCGCCGGCATGGCGCTCGTCCAGGACGCCGACGTCGACGACTGGGACCGGATGATCGACACGAACGTGAAGGGCCTCCTCTACGTGACGCGCGCCTTCCTCCCCGCCATGGTCGAGCGCGATTCGGGTCAGGTCGTCAACATCGGCAGCATCACCGGCCGACAGGTCTATCCCGGCGGGACCGTGTACGCCGCCACGAAGTACGCCGTGCAGGCGATCACCGAGGGGACGAACCTGGATGTCCTCGGCACGGGCGTCCGGGTGTCGGGCGTCCACCCGGGTCTCGTCGAGACGGAGTTCGCGCTCGTGCGCTTCAAGGGCGACGAGAACCGCGCGCGAGCCACCTACGAGGGCGTGGAATCCCTCACCGGGGCGGACGTCGCCGAGGTCGTGTCCTACGTCGTGAACGCCCCGCCCAACATCAACCTGGCCGATGTTGTCGTGTTCGGGCCAGCACAGGGGAGCGTCCACCACTTCCACCGCGACGGGGGCTGAGCCTCCACCTCCCTTGCGTCGTTCCGATATATCGGGTACTATTTCGATATATCGAGACCGGTCGGAAGCGGGGGAGGTTGGATGTTCACGAGCAAGGATGGATTCGGCGCCTGGGCAAACTGCAGCGGCCCGGGCGTTTTTCGTTTCGGCGGAGGACTCGCGGGCAATCGGCGCGTAGTTCGGAAGGGGGAGTTGAAGTTCGTTCTCCTCCGCCTCCTCTCCGACGAACCCATGCATGGCTACGAGCTGATGCGGCGGCTGGAGGAGGAGTCCGGCGGCCTCTACACGCCGAGTCCGGGCTCCGTCTACCCTACCCTGCAGTTGCTCGAGGACCAGGGGTACGTGTCGTCGACACAGGAAGACGGGAAGCGCGTCTACCAGCTAACGGCCGCGGGCCGCGACTTCCTCCGGGAGCACCGCTCCCGCACCCGTGACATTTTCGGCCGCTTCGTCAACATGGGCGAGCGCTTCACGGGGTCCGCGATGCGGGACGTGACGCGTTCGTTCATTCACCTCGCCCAGGTGAGCTTTGAGCGCGCGACGGGCGGACAGGGTGATCCCGAGACGCTTGCAAGAGTGAAATCGATCCTGGACCGCGCGGCGCGCGAGATCGAGAGCGCGTGGCCGGAGCCCGGGCCCGCAGCCTCACGGGAGGGTTGAGCGATGTTCGAGATCGTCTTCCTGGGAGGCATCGCCGCGGTGATCTACCGTAAACGGGTGCGCGCCGGCGACTGGAGTCGGGGCGACCTCCACCGCGTCCTCGTCGGCGTGGGTCGCGTCGTGAGCCGCGCGATGGCGACCCTGTTGAAATCCTGGCCCGGCCTCCTGCGACAGTGCGCGGCCGATGTGAAGAGCCTTGCGCGCGACATGACGGGCGTCGTCCGGGTCGGGATCCGGCGTCCGCGCGCCCGCCGGGTCCGGCACTCGCGCGTCGAGGTGCCCGCGGCGGAGGTTGCCGCGCCGGCCGAAGCCGCGACGAGGGCGGAGAGCCGGATCTTCTCCCGACTCCAGCGCCGCTACGTCGCCGGCAGGATCAGCTTCTCCGAGTACGTGGAGGGAGTACGGCGCCTCCGAGGAGAAGGCGCCGCATTCCCGGGACCGGGCGGCACGGCCCCGCCGCCCTCGGACGGCGAGGCCGGGAGGCTGGTGGCGGAGCGCTGACCGCCCCGAGCCACCGCCGGGCGGAGCGCCAGCCTAGCGGTGCCGCTCCCACGGGCTGCGGGTGAAGTAGGACTCCGTCATCTCCTTGATCTGAGGCGCGAGGAAGATCAGCGCGATCAGGTTCGGGATGATGACGATGGCCAGGAAGATGTCCCCCAGCGACCAAACCACGGCGAGCGGCAGCACGGCCCCGACGAAGTGCATCGCGACGAACACGAGCTTGTACGGGATGATCGCGTTCGGCCCGAACAGGTAGTTCGCGCAGCGGTCGCCGTAGTAGCTCCATGAGATCGCGGTCGAGATCGCGAACAGGAAGACCGAGAAGATCACGATGTAGTGACCCCAGTCGCCGAGCGGCGACAGACCGCGCTGGAAGCCCATCTGCGTCAGCGGCGCACCGGTCTCGTAGGCCTGCCCGTAGAGGACGGCCAGCTCCCGCCCGTCGTCGGCGATCGCGACGGACCGCGCCGGGTCGACGGCCCCGCTGAACGGCTGCGTCTGCGCCTCGTCCTCGAACAGCTGCGGCACGGAGACCTCGTGCCACGCGAGGTGGGGCTCGCTCGTCACGCCCGGCCGTCCGATCGTATAGCGAATCGTTCCCGTGGCCTCCGTGGGCACGGAGCTTCCGCCCTCGTCGAGCACCACGTAACTGATGTCCCCGCCTTCCAGCTGGATCGCGGTCGGGATCTGCGAGTTCCACGCGCCGGTCATGATGATGACCAGTGCGGTCATGGTCACGATGACGATCGTGTCGATGAACGGTTCGAGCAGCGCGACCACACCCTCGGAGACCGGTTCGTCCGTCTTCGCCGCCGCGTGCGCGATCGGCGCGGACCCCTGCCCCGCCTCGTTCGAGAACAGTCCGCGCCGCACCCCCCACATGAGCGTGACGAGGAACGCGCCCACGCCGGTGCCCGCCACGCCGGCGGTCGGGTTGAAGGCCTCGCGGAAGATGAGCGCGAAGGTCTCCGGCACCTCGCCGAGGTTCAGGATGATGATGATCATGGCGGCGGTCACGTAGACGATCGCCATGAACGGAGCGAGGATGCTGGTCACGCGGCCGATGCGCTTGATGCCGCCCAGGATCACCAGCGCGACGATCGTCGAGGTCGTGAGACCGGTGATCCATGTGGCGATCCCGAACTCGGCGAGCATCGCGTCCGCGACCGTATTGGCCTGGTTCGCGTTCCCCGTCATGAACGCCGTCATCCCCAGCATGACGGCGAAGAACGCCGCCACCGGCTTCCAGCGCGGGCCCAGCCCCTTCTCGATGTAGTACATCGGTCCGCCCGACACCGTCCCGCTGTACTTCGCCGACGACTCGTCGACCTCGCGGTACTGCTGGGCCAGCGTCACCTCGCTGTACTTCGTCGCCATGCCGAGGAAGGCGGTCATCCACATCCAGAAGAGCGCTCCCGGACCCCCGAGGTGGATGGCGATCGCGGCGCCGGCGATGTTCCCGATGCCCACCGTCGCGCTGAGCGCGGTGGTCAGCGCCTGGAAGTGCGACACGTCGCCCGGATCGGCGGGGTCGTCGTATCGGCCCGTGGCCACGGCGACGCCGTGCGCGAACTTGCGGATCTGCGGCAGGCCGAGCCGGAGAGTGAGGTAGGTCCCGATGCCGAGGAGGAGCAGAACCTGAAGCGTCAGGCGCTCTCCCCCGATCGTGATCCCGAACTGCGCGACGTTCCGGTCGAGCCAGTCTACGATTGTGGCGAAGTCCATGCGTTGTCCCCGTTAGCGACGAGTGTGCCGGTGTCGTGAGAGGCCGGCTGAGTTTGGCCCCCAGCCGCTGACGCTGCAACGGGTGGGGTCGCGGACGAGGCGGGCCCGAGTCCGGCAGGGGGGCGCTCACGGGTGTGTCCCGCACGGCCCGGTGCGGTAACTTCGTTCGCGCTTCGGGATACGGCACCAGGGCCCCGCTGCGCCCCGACCTTCGGCAGCGACGAGAAACCCCGCAGAAGCAAGGAGACAAGGACCGACGTGGGTCCAGACGACAGAATCCCCGACCGCCTCGGGAGGCTGTGGGAACTCGCGAACGACCTCTCGTGGACATGGAATCCGGAGGCGCCGGCCCTCTTCCGGGCCATCGATCTGCCGCTCTGGCGCCGCACGCGGCACAACCCCGTGGCGCTGTTGCGGACCGTCGGGGACGCGCGATTGCATGAACTGGCCGCTGACGACGGGTTCCTGCGCCGGTACGACGCGGCGTGCCACGCACTGGACACGCTGCGGGGCGGCGGGGCGGGCCCGGCATCCGCCTGGTTCGTCCGGAGCTACCCCGAGTTCGCCGAGAGTCCCGTGGCGTACTTCTGCGCGGAATTCGCGTTGCACGAGTCCATCCCCATCTACTCCGGGGGACTCGGCGTGCTCGCGGGGGATCACCTCAAGGCGGCGGCGGAACTGGGAGTCCCCCTCGTCGGGGTCGGGCTGATGTATGCGCACGGTTATTTCGACCAGACCCTGGGGTCGGACGGCTGGCAGGAAGATGCGGACGACCCGCTCGACCCCGACCTGACGCCGCTGGAGCGGCTGCGCGGCGCGGATGGCGTCCCGTGGCTCGCTTCGATCCGGGGCGGGGGGCGCCGCATCCGTATCGGGGTCTGGAGGCTGCGCGTCGGGCGCGTCTCGCTGTACCTCCTCGACACGGACCTCGAGGAGAACGACCCCGTGGACCGCGGCCTCTCCCACCAGCTCTACGCGGGCGGCGCGGATCACCGGCTGCGGCAGGAAGCGATCCTCGGCGCCGGCGGCGTGCGGGTGCTCGCCGCGCTCGGGATCGAGCCCGGGGCATGGCACGCGAACGAGGGACACGCCGCGTTCATGATGGTGGAGCGCGTGCGCCGGCTGATGCGGGACGGCACGTCCTTCGCGGACGCGGTGTCCCGGGTGCGCGCCTCGACCGTCTTCACCACGCATACGCCCGTCCCGGCGGGTCACGACGTGTTCTCCCACGCGCAGATTCGCGAATGGATCGGCGAGACGTTCTGGGAGGAGATCCCTCACCGCGAGGAGTTGCTGGGACTCGGTCTTCACCCGGACGACGAGGCGCAGGACCGGTTTCACATGACGGCGGCGGCGATCCGGCTGTCGCGGCGGGTCAACGGCGTTTCCGCGCGGCACGGGCGCGTGAGCCGCGAAATCTGGCGCGGCCTCTGGGACGGCCGGGCGGCCGGAGAGGTGCCGATCCGGCACGTGACGAACGGAGTGCACCTCGCCACGTGGATGAGCGACGACATCGCCGGCCTCCTGGACGATTGGCTCCCCGCCGGATGGCGACGGTGCCCGGGCGACGAGGCGATGTGGCGCGCGGTGCGCGACGTTCCCGCCGAGGCGCTGTGGCGAGTGCGACGCGGGCTCAAACTCCGGCTCCTCGATCTGATGCGCGACGAGGCGCGACGCAGGTGGCGCGGCCACTGGCCGGAATCGGCGCACCTCGCGGGAGCCGGCACGCTGATGAGCCCCGAGCCGCTCACGATCGGATTCGCGCGTCGTTTCGCCACCTACAAGCGCGCGGACCTCATCTTCCGCGACCGCGACCGCCTCCTCGCGCTGCTCTCGGACCCCGCCCGGCCCGTGCAGGTGATCTTTGCCGGGAAGGCGCATCCGCGCGACGACGACGGCAAGCGCGTTCTCCAGCGCGTGTACGAGCATACCCGCGATCCGGAGTTCGAGGGGAGAATCGCCTTCCTCGAGAACTACGGACTCCATGCGGCGCATGGTCTCGTCGAGGGCGTCGACCTGTGGCTCAACCTTCCCCGGATCCCGCTGGAAGCGAGCGGGACGAGCGGGATGAAGGCCGCTCTCAACGGCGTTCCGCAGCTCGCGACGGCGGACGGCTGGTGGGAGGAGGGGTTCGAGGGGGACAACGGGTGGATCATCCCGCCCGCGCCCGCCACGGTGAGCGAGGAGGAGGTGGACGAGCACGACGCCGAGCACCTCTTCCGGCTCCTGGCGGAGGACGTCATCCCTCTCTATTACGAGCGGCCCGGCGCAGGCTCGGGGGATGACGCTCCCGCAGGCTGGCTTGCACATGCGCGGCGCGCGATCGAGGTGGCCGGCGCGCGATTCACGGCAGGCCGCATGGTGCGGGATTACGCGCGGGACTTCTACGTCCCGTCGCTGCGCGGGGACGCCTGACGCGACCCCCCCCGGCAGCCTGTGGGTAGCTAGGCAGCGTAGAGTTGCAGGCGCGTCGCGAACTCGCCGGCGATCGCCTCCAGCGCCTCGAGGTCCGGGTGGCGGAGGAAGATCATCCCGTCGGAGACGAGCGTGGCCTGCCAGTTCCGCCGGGGTGATCCGACCGGGAGCAGATCCAGGCTGCACACCCGCTCGCCGTACTCCTGGAGCAGCGGGCCGAGCCCCTCGATGCGCTGGATCCGACCCTGTCCGCGCGCCCGCTTGACGATCCAGCAGGCGTTGTACTTCCGTTCCACCGGCTGCGACCACGTCGCGTGCACGACGCCTTCGGCCCACCCGCGATAGGTGTCGATATCGCTCGCGAAGTTGATGAGGTCGACCGTCCGCACGCCGGGAGGCCTCGCGGCGATTTCGCCGAACACGGCCTCTCCGTCCGCCGTCCGGTACCACTCCATGTGCGTGTAGCCGGTCTCGAATCCGAGTGCGGCGAGCACGGCGAACCCCATCTCGCGTCCGGGGGCGAGGTCATCCGCCTCCACGTCGCGCAGCGCATACGTGATGGGGCTGAGCCACTCGTGCGTCTTCGACTCGAGCGCGCGGGGCCAGTAGCGGCAAATGTTGTAGTGCGCGACGACGCCTCCAACCGTGACCGTGTCGAAGGTCATGTCCTCGCCCTCGATGAACTCCTCGACCGTGACCTGGGGGACGTGCCGAAGGGCGGGAAGGACCCGCTCCAGGTCCCGCGCCGAATCGACCCGGTGGGTGTCGGCCGAGCCGGCGCCGGCGACGGGCTTCACGATGAGCGGGAAGCCCACGCGCTCCGCGACCTCGCGGCACTCGGCGCTGCTCGTGGCCCTCCCGTGACGCGGCGTCCGGATCCCGGCGCCGTCGAGGACGTCCTTCATCACTTCCTTGTCGCGGAAGGGGAGCGTCTGCTCGACCGTCGGCCCCGGCAGCTCCAGCATCTCCCGCAGCCGCGCCGCGAGGATCATGAAGGGTTCCCACAGACACTCCACGCGGTCGATCCGGGTTCTCGCGGCGAGCGCGGCGACCTGCTGCATCACGTCCGCCTCATCCGCAAGCGATCTGACCTGCAGATGGTTGGACACGCTCGTCCGGGCGACCTCGGGCAGCGCGGCCGCCGGCTGATCGCCGAGGCCGATGACCGTCGCGCCCACTTCCGCGAGCCCGCACGTGAAATACGTCATCTCGGCCGGGTAGCCCGGCGAAATCATCAATACGTTCATGGTTCCGTTGAGTTGTTCCGTTACGTGGCGAGTTCCACCCGTACGCGGGTGATGATCCGCCCCAGCGCCTCCTCGACGACCTCGGTGCGCGGGTGGCGGACGATGATGTAGCCCTCTCCCTCGTAGGACGCGCTCTGCGCCTGTCCCGCGCGGGGGAGGCGCCACTCCACGCAGAGCGGCCCAAGGTCTTTCGCGATCTCCTCGATGCCGGCCACCCGTCGCACGGAGCCCCGGCCCTGTCCCCGGAGGTAGGCCGCGCCGGCCGCGTAGGGGCGGGGCGGAGGATCGAATTCGTCGAAGACCAGGAGGTGGGCCCAGGCCCGGTAGAGGTCGAAGTCGTGCGCCTGCGAGATCAGCGTGACGAACTGGGCGCCCGGCGGTCGGGCCCCGACTTCGGAGATCGCCACCGAACCGTCGGGCCGCCGGAACCACTCCATGTGGCTCAGCCCCGTCTCCATCCCGAGCGAATCGAGCGCCGGCCCGGCGACGCGCCGGATCTCCGCGTACCGGGGCGAATCGACTTTCCGCGGAAGGAGGACGCACCACTGGATCCACGGCTCGCGCAGCACCTCGAGCGGCGAAGGCAGGTAGTGGTTGATCGAATGCCAGACAAGGCGGCCGCCGATCGAGACCGCGTCGAAGGAATGCTCTTCGCCCACGACGAACTCCTCGACGAGCGTCGGCCGTTCGGCGCTCGGCCGCGACATCGCGATCGCCGCGCGCAGCTGCTCCGCCGTTTCGACGCGGAACGTGCCGCGGGCGCCGGAGCCGGCCGGAGGCTTCACGATCAGCGGGAAGCCCGTCGCATCCGAGAAGGCCGTCGCCTCGTCACCGTCGCGGACCAGCGCATGCCGGGCGCAGGGCAGGCCATGCGCTCGGAGCACGTCCTTCATGCGGGACTTGTCGCGGAAGTTGTCCGCGGCCCCCGCGCCCATCCCCGGGATGCCGAGCGCATCACGCAGTTCCCCGAGCGGCACCTGAAGCTCCTCGAGCGCGCCCAGCAGACGGTCGATCCCCCCGAGTTCGGCGGAGAGTCTCCGCAGCCCGATGTGGATGCCCTCCGCCGACAGCGCGTCCTCGACCCGGACGTGCGCCGCGATGCTCCGCCGCAGGGAGGCGGGCGTTCGCTCGAGCGGTTCCTGCGTCACGACCCCGAGGCGCACGCCGGCGAGCCCCGCGGCGGCCTCCAGAAAACGCAGCGTGGTAGGGAGATAGAACGGGGCGACGAATGCGACGTTGGGCATGGATCTTCCAGGTTGCCGCGACGGGCCGGACGGCCGCCGCCGGACGGGCTGGCGTTCGAGCGCAGGGACTGTACTATGTCGGGCCCCCAAAGTGAAGTTTTTCCCACGAGTCGCTGGCGAAGTAATGCACGTCGTATTCGTCGAACCCCTGTTTCCCGGAAACCAGAAGGACTTCGTGCGCGGCCTGCACGAAGTCGGCGCGGAGGTGTCCGCTGTGGGCGAAGCCCCGCCGGAAGCGCTCGGCTCCGACCTGCGCCGGTGGCTCACCTGCTACGAGCAGGTCGGCTCCGTGTGCGACGAGGGCGCGCTCGCGCACGCGCTCCACGAGATCCACCGGCGGCGGCCCGTGGATCGCCTCGAGGCCACGGTCGAAGCGCACATCCTCCCGGTCGCCCGTGTGCGGGAAGCCGCGGGACTGGCCGGGACGTCCGTGAGGACCGCGCACCTGTGCCGTGACAAGCCGGCGATGAAGGATGCCCTCCGCGCCGCTGGGATCGCGACCGCCCGGTCCATGGGGGGAGGCGACACGGAAGAGATCGCGGGTTTCGGCCGCAGGGTCGGTTATCCGCTTATCGTCAAGCCTCGCGCGGGGGCCGGCGCTTCGGGCACGTATCGCGTCGATGATGAGGCACAGCTCGCGGCGCTGCTCCCGCGCCTCGGCATCGGGCGTGGCGCCGAAGTCGCCGTCGAGGAGTTCGTGGACGGACACGAGGCCTTCTACGACACGCTGACCGTGGGCGGCGTGGTGGTCCACGATTTCATGACCCACTACTACCCGAACGTGCTCGAGGCCATGCGGACGCGGGAGGTGTCGCCCCAGTTCATCGCCACGAACCGGATCGATACGGCCGACGCCTATGCGGAAGTCCGGGAACTCGGACGGCGGGTCATCGATGCGCTCGAGATCGGAACCTCCGCCACCCACATGGAATGGTTCTTCGGAGAGAAGGGACTCAAGTTCTCCGAGATCGGTTGTCGCCCGCCCGGAGTGCGGGCCTGGGATCTGTACGGCGCGGCGAACGAAATGGATGTGTACCGCGAGTGGGCGGCCTGCATCGTGCACGGTCGGAAACTGCGGGATGCGTCGCGCCGGTACTCGGCGGGGATCGTGACGCTGCGGCCCGAAAACGACGGGCGCATCGAGGGGTATGAAGGTCTGGATAAGGTGGAAGCCCGCTTCGGGGAGTGGATCATCGACACGCACCTGCCGCCGCCCGGTACGCCCACCCAGCCGGTGGAAGCCGGATACATGGCGAACGCCTGGCTCCGGCTGCGGCACCCGGACTACGACGAACTGCGTCGAATGCTCGACGCGGTCGGACGCTGGGTGAGAGTGCGCGCCGCATGAGGGTGTCGAGAAAGCGTCGGGCCGCCGCCGACGCCGGGTCCCGGTCGCCGCTCGTCCTTCTGGGTCCGCGCGGGGGCGGCCTCGCGCTCCGGGACGTGGTGCGGGAACTGGAGGCCGCGGGCACGTTGTCGCCGGGCGCGCGCATCGCGGCCATCACGGCCGGGTGGCGGGACCGCGAGGCGAACGAAGGACTCATCGATCCCCGCCTCGCGGACCGCATCGTGGATCTCGAACTCTACCGGCGCTCCGACCGGATCGCCGAGGCGGACGCGGAACTCGCGCGCGCGCACCGCGAGACCCGGGGCCGGCTCGAGGCGCTGCGTCGCGCCTACAATCTGCGCCTCCACGGTCTCATCGAGGCACACCGGCGGCTGGCCGAACTGCGGGGGGACGCGTTGGTACTCGAGGCCGAGCGCGGCGAATCCCTCGAGTCCATTCGGCGCCTCGATGCGCGGCACCTGGACCGCGTGGTCGAGATCCGGTCGGCGTTCGAGCGCCGTACGGCCCTCCCCGAGCGCGACGCCGTGCGGTTGCAACGGCGTGAGGTGGACGCTCGGCTCGAGGGCACGGAGGCGATCGTGCTGGAGGGCGGGCACGTCGGGAACCTGCTGAGCCGCCTGCGCCTGTTCGGGGGGCGGAAACTCCTGGACGGACGCGTGGTGATCGGCCGGTCGGCCGGCGCCATGGTGCTGACGGAGCGCGTCGTGCTCTTTCACGACCGGCCGCCGTGGGGCGAGGGCCATCCCGAGGTGTTCGACGCGGGGCTCGGGATCGCCGAAGGGCTCGTCGCGCTGCCTCACGCTTCCGCACGTCTCGCGCTGGACGATCGAACGCGGGGAGCGCGGCTTGCGGCCCGCTTTTCTCCCGCCTCCTGCGCCCTCCTCGACCCGGGCCGCCGAATCGACCGGGCCGGGGATGGCTGGCGGGGCGAAGGTGGCGTCGAGCGCCTCGATGCGGCGGGCCGCCGGGTCCCCTTCCGTACGGCGGCGTAGTCCGATCCATGCAATTCGATCCCCACGCCCAGGCCCACCGGCAGGAACCGTCCATGCCGCGTTCGCCCGCGATCGCGGCGCTCGAGGAGCGGCTCGCGTCCGACTCCGGCGGCGTGGACGCGGTGGACGCGTTCCTCGCTGCGAACGAATTCCCGCTCGCCGAGCCGCCCCTCTACACGTTCGTGTATCGGGGCCGTGCCGACGCCGTGCGGCTCCGACACTGGGTGCACGGACTCCAGACCTCGGCGCCCTTCCGCCGCGTGGACAGAACGGATCTCTGGTGCTACACGCTCGAACTCCCCGACGAGTCCCGCGTGGAATACAAGATCGAAGTGCTCGTCCACGGCCGCGCGGAGTGGATCGAAGACCCCCTGAACCCCCAGCGCGCCCGCGATCCGTTCGGCGCGAACTCCGTCGTGCAGGCGCGGGGCTACGAGATCCCCGACTGGGCCCGTGAGAGCGAGGAGGTCCGGCGCGGCGTGATGGAGGAACTCGCGGTCGAGAGCGAGGCGCTCGAGTCCGCCCGGCACGTGACGGTGTACCGTCCGGCCGAGTTCCGCGCCAACCGGCGCTACCCACTGCTCATCGTGCACGACGGCGGAGACTACGTCGAGTACGCCGGCCTCCGGCACGTGCTCGACCGACTGATCGATCGCTTCGAGATCCCCCGGATGATCGTCGCCCTTCTGCACCCTGGCGACCGGCTGTCGGAATACTCGGCGGACCCGGCGCACGCGCGGTTCGTCGCCGAGGAGTTGCTCCCGCGCCTCGAGCGCGACTATCCGCTCCTCCCGGATACCGAGTCGCGCGGGCTCATGGGCGCGAGTCTGGGCGCCGTCGCCTCCTTCCACGCCGCGCTCGCATACCCCGGTTGCTTCGGCCGCGTGCTGCTTCAGTCAGGCTCTTTCCTCTTCACGGACATCGGAGCCAACGAAAGTGGCCCCGTGTTCGACCGCATCGTCGACATGATGAACGCCTACCGGGCCGCGCCGACCGCCATTGCCGAGAAGGCGTTCGTCTCCGTGGGCGTGTACGAACCGCTCGTCTCGGAGAATCGAGCCCTGATCCCGGTCCTCCGCCGCGGCGGCGCGGACGTGCGCTTCGTCGAGTCGCGCGACGGCCACAACTGGGAAAACTGGCGCGACCGCCTGCGCGAGGGCCTGTCGTGGCTCTTCCCGGGTCCGCTGTGGATGGTCTACGAATGACGTCCGCGGCGACGTCTGCGGGCGAGGTCACGCGCCGCATCGGCCTCTCGCTCGGCGCGGACCTCTGCTGGCCCATCGCCTACCGTGCGATTCTCGAACGGATGAACCTCCGGATCCCCTCGTCCGACGGCACGATCCGGTTCCATCTCGAGGACGTCATGATCGAGCCGTTCGACCTGCAGCAGAAGCGGAAGTACGACGTCGTCATCGACCGCCTCACGCACTGGTATTTCCCGACGCGGGAGTGGATCAAGAAGTCCGTGATCATGGACGGGCTCTACGTGTTCAACAATCCGTGGAGCGTCCAGTCGATGGAGAAGCACTCGACCTACTGCGCGATGATGCGGCTGGGTCTCCCCGTTCCGCGGACGTGGCTCATCCCGCCCAAATCCTACGACCCGCAGGACGACCTGGCGGTCACCCTGAAGCGCTACGCGCGGCTCTTCGACCTTCCCGCCGTGGCGCGCGATCTGGGCTATCCGGTGTTCATGAAGCCCTACGACGGCGGCGGCTGGCGCGGCGTGTCGCGGATCGAAGACGACGAGGCGCTCGGCGCCGCCTACGACGAGAGCGGCAAGTTCGTCATGCACCTCCAGCAGGGGGTGGAGCACGACCGTTTCGTCCGCTGCATCGGGCTGGGGCCCCAGACGCGTGCCGTCCTCTACGACCCCGGCGCCCCCGCCCACGACCGCTACACCGTCGAACGCGACCGCCTGGAGCCGGCGGATGCCGGCGCGATCCGGGACACGACGCTCACGATCAACGCGTTCTTCGGGTGGGACTTCAACTCGTGCGAGGTGCTTCGCAGCGGCGGCCGATGGATGCCGATCGACTTCGCGAACCCCTGTCCGGACTCGCAGGTCACGTCGCTCCACTACCACTTCCCGTGGCTCATCAAGGCGAATCTCCGCTGGTCCCTCTTCTGCGCGGCGACGCGGCGCAGAATGCGCATCAACCTCGACTGGCAGCCGTTCCTCGATGCCTGCCGTCCCGGGATGTCGGTGGGCGAGAGGGTTCGTGCCTGCGCCGAGATCGCGGAGACGAGGTTCGACACCGACCGCTTCGTGGAGTTCTGTGAGACGCACCTCGCGGAGCTGGACGACGTGGCGGACGAGTTCTTCGGCAGCGAGGCGGCCCACGACGCGGTGCGCGCGAAGGTGGCCTCGCTCTACCCCGATCACGAGATCGAGGAGTTCACCGCGCTCTTCTTCGACCGCATACAGGCGGCCCGCCGGCGGGAACCCCCCGGCGCCGTGCCGATTCTCGCCTCATGAAACTCGGTACCAGCTGGTGGTCGCATCGTCTCGGCCAGGAAGTCAACGTCGCGCGCTGGGGCGAGGTCGGCGTGCCCTTCCTCATGTTCCCCACCGCCGGAGGAGATGCGGAGGAGATCGAGCGCTTCCTCGTCATCGACACGGTGGCGGACTACCTGACGGACGGCCGGATCAAAGTCTATTCGTGCGACAGCGTGGCGGGCCGCGTCATGCTCGGACGGGAGGGGACTCCCGAACACCGCATGGCCGTGCTCAACGGGTTTCAAGAGTTCGTCTACCGCGAGTTCGTCCCCATGATCCGGGAGGACTGCAACGATCCCGGGATCGAGATCATCGTCGCGGGCTCCTCCATCGGAGCGTTCAACGCACTCGCCATGCTGTGCCGGTTTCCCGACGCCTTCTCGCACGCCGTGTGCATGAGCGGCACATACGATCTCCAGCGCTTTCTGAAACACGACACGGGCGTCGAAGCGAACGCGACGGAAGACTTCCACCGCGCCTCGCCTGTGCACCATCTGCCACGGCTCGCGGGCGAGACGCTCGACCGGCTGCGTCAGCGCTTCGTCCTCCTCGCCTCCGGGCGCGGGCGGGCGGAGGACATCGGCGAATCCTGGCGCGCGGCCTCGCTCCTCGGGCGGAAGGGCGTGCCGAACAGGATGGATGACTGGGGTGAAGAATGGCACCACGACTGGCCCACGTGGCGCAACATGCTCCTCCGCTACCTCGACGAACTGCTTCCCGCTTCCTAGCTAGCCGCTCGCGGGGGCTGTCGATTCAAGCGCAAGACGCTCGAAACACCCCAGCGATGATGGAAGCCGAACCCACCACGACGGCGGAAGCCGCCCCCCCGGCATTCCCGCTAACGACAGAGGAACTGGCGGCGGGGTCGGCCCGGTTCGAAGTACACGAGGTATCGGAGGCGGCGTCCTTCCCGCCCCGTGACCATCGAGTCGTGGCGGAAGTGACGACTCCCGAGACGGAGCCCGAGCGTGTGGTCGAAGCGCTCATGCGCGCGGCTTTCTCCGTCCACCGGGAGAACGGACTTCCGTTTGCGGTGATGGTCCGACTGTGGGACGCATGGCCAAACTCGGATACGTTCGCAAACCGTGTCGAAGTGTACGCCCTCGACGGATGCGGGTGGTCGGCCGATCCTCCGCGCGGCGCGGTCCGGTGCTCGCGTCCAGTCTGGACGCTCGAGCGGGACGAACTCCCCGCATGGATACTCCGCGCCTCCTCCGACGTCCTTACGAATCCGCGCGCGAACGGTTGGTCACTCCATATCTGGTAGTGCCCCGCGCCCCACGGGGAGAGGTTCGATCTTGGCCGCGGGCTGCCAGGTGTAGACGCCAAGGACGTGTCCACCGGATCGACGAGTAACCGACTCCCCCGAAAGCTACGGCCACCTCGGCCCGCCCGGGCCACGGCGGGAAGATCTCAAGCAATCATGGGCGTGTCGCCGCCGGTGCATCGGCTTAAGCAAATCCAAAATGCAATTTTCAATTTGCTTAAGGCCTTGTACGGGTTTTCAGGCACCCACCACGGGCACGAAGTTGGGATCCCGCCCGGACGGTTTCGACCGGCTGACGCCCGCGAGGCAAGCGGTGCCGATGAGACAGATCGATGCCGGTTGACAAGGTCGAGGTGGTGACGCGGGAGATGGGGCGGCTCGGCGAACACGCACGACCAACGGACGGCTCACGCCCCTGCAACAACTCGTCGGGCCAAGGGTCAACAACGTCCCTGGCATCTACAGCTACGTGTCGTCCGACTCTTCCGAGCGCTGGAGCACGAGGAAACCCAGCGGGGGAAGATCGACCGCGAGCGAGGCGGGACGCCCGTGGCGGGGAACCTCCTCCGCGCGGGCCGGAACCGCGGAGCGTCCGCTCCCCCCGAAATCCGGGTCGCCGCTGTCCAGCAGGACGCGGTACGGCCCAGCTTCCGGAAGGGCGACCCGATACGCCGGCCGTGCGGTGGCGGAGAAGTTGGCGACCACGACGACGAACCCTTCCCACGCCGGCCGCCAACGGACGTAGCTCAGCACGCTGCGTCGGGCGTCGTGCACGTCCAGCCACTCGAACCCCTCCGGCGAGTGGCCCAGGGCGTGCAGCGCGGGTTCGCTCGCGTAGAGACGGTTCAGCGCCCGCACCCAGCGCCGGAGCCCGCGGTGCGCCCGGTGCGCCGGATTCGATGACGCCTCCAGCAGACTCCAGCCCAGCGCACCGTCCTCATCCCATTCCCGTCGTTCCCCGATCTCCCCTCCCATGAAGAGGAGCTTGGCTCCGGGGTGCGTCCACATGTAGCCGAGGAGGAGCCGCAGGCCGGCGAACTTCTCCGCTTCCGTCCCCGGCATCTTATCTACGAGAGAACGCTTGAGGTGAACGACTTCATCATGCGACAGCGGAAGAAGATGCCTCTCCGTGTGCGCGTAGTGAAGCGAGAACGTGAGGCGCCGGTGCAGGTGCGGCCGCCGCTCGGGCGGAGCGGCCAGTACCCGGAGCGTGTCGTTCATCCACCCCATGTTCCACTTGAAGTCGAAGCCGAGCCCGCCCTCAGCCACGGGCGTCGTCACGCCGGGCCACGCGCTGCTCTCCTCCGCGAACAGGAGGACGCCCGGAAAGTCGCCGTGGACCATCTCCGAAAGCCCCTTGAGGAAGGCGATCGCGCCGAGGTTCTCCCGTCCCCCGAGTTCGTTCGGCTCCCACTCTCCCTCGTCACGGGAATAGTCGAGGTGGAGCATCGACGCCACGGCATCGACGCGCAGGCCGTCCACGTGGTGGTGCTCGATCCAGTAGCGCGCGCTCGAGAGGAGGAAGGAGACGACCTCCGGCCGACCGAAATCGAAGGCGAGCGTGCCCCAATCCGGATGAAGGGCCCGCGATTCCTCCCCCGCCTCGTAGAGGGGGGCGCCGTCGAACGTCCGCAGGCCGTGGAGGTCGGGGCCGAAGTGGCCCGGCACCCAGTCGAGCACGACCCCCAGCCCCAGGCGGTGGGCCTCGTCCACGAAATGCGCGAAGTCTTCCGGAGGCCCGTAGCGGGAGGTGGGGGCGAAGTACCCGACGGTCTGGTATCCCCAGCTCCCGTCATACGGGTGTTCCATGACGGGGAGAAGTTCGATGTGCGTGAAGCCCAGGTCCGCGGCATAGGGCAGCAACTCCCGGGCGAGCGCGCGATACCCCAGCCACGAGCCGTCCGGGCTCCGGCGCCAGGAACCGGGATGGACTTCGTAGATGGAGATGGGGACGCCGGGTGCCGCGCGTGCGGGGCGAGTCTCGACCCACGCCGCATCCGTCCAGTCGTGCGGGCCGGTCGACGCAACACGCGACGCGGTGCCCGGCCGGACTTCTGCGGCGCGTCCGAGGGGATCCGCCTTGTCGACCGCGAGAGGGGGCCCGCCCGGGGCGCCGCGCGTCCCGGATTCCACCTGGAACTTGTACAAGTCTCCGGGACCGACGCCGGGGAGGAAGCGTTCCCACACGCCGGCGTCGCCCACCGGGGTCATGGGATGCGTCTCTCCGTCCCACGCGTTGAACGAGCCCACGACGCTGACCCGTTCCGCGCGCGGGGCCCATACGGCGAACCGCGTACCCGCCTCCGCGCCGCGCTCGCACGGGTGCGCACCGAGGAGATCGTGGAGGGCGGACTCCCGTCCCGCGTGGAACGCCGCGAAGTCGGAGGCCTTCAGAGGGAACGAAGGATCGCGCGCCGGGGTTTGGAGAGGTCCGGGCGGGCCGCTAGCTTTTTCGTGTTCGATCTGCCACCTCGTCGCGGCGCGTCCCTTCCGGGCCGGGCGCCGTCCCTTGCAGCCACACATTCGCCACTTCGCGACGAAGTATGAGCCGCATGCCTGCAATCGCCAAGCCAGCGCCGACACGACCGCCGGCCGGGGTCAAGCCCCCGGAGGAACTTGCCGTCGTGCATCTCGTCGCCGAGTACTGGCCGTACGCCCGCACCGGCGGCCTCGCGGAGGCGGTGCGGGGCATCGCGACCTTCCAAGCCGCCCAGGGCACCCCTGTCACGGTCTTCATGCCGCTCTACCGATCGGTGCGCGAGGCCTTTCCCGACCTGGAGCCGATTGCGGACAGCTTCCGGGTGCACGTCGGGCGTCGCGTGGAAGAAGTCCGGATTCTCCAGCATCCCGGCCCGCGCCGGAATCCGCGCGTGCTCTTCGTCGATCATCCCGGGTGCTTCGACCGGGACGGGATCTACGGGGAAGGCGGGTCCGACTACGGGGACAACCCGTTCCGCTTCGCCCTCTACAACCTCGCGGCGCTCCGGATTCTGCCGGAACTCGCCAACGTGCCGGTCGTCGTGCACGCGCACGACTGGCATGCGGCCCTCGCCCCCGTCTTCCTGCGAACGCGGTTCGCGGGACGCGAGGCGCACGACCGCATGGCGGCGGTCCTTTCCATTCACAACGCCGGCTACCAGGGACTTCAGGGGCCTGAAGTACTCGAGGAGATCGGGCTTCCGCGCGAGCTGTTTCACTGGCGGCTCATGGAATTCCATGGCCACGTGAACCTGCTCAAGGGGGGTCTCGTATTCGCGGACTACGCGACCACCGTGAGTCCCACGCATGCGCACGAGCTTCGCACCGCCACCGGCGGGTTCGGGCTCCACGGCTCGTTCATCGAGATGGGCGACCGTTTCCTCGGAATCCTGAACGGAGTCGACCTGGAAGTCTGGAATCCCGAGACGGACGATGAGATCGCCGCGACGTTCTCGAGTACGGATGTGGCCGGGAAAGCCGTGTGCAAGCGGGCGCTGCAACAGGAGTACTCGCTGACCGAAGCGCCGCGCGAACCGCTGTACGGAATGACCGCGCGGCTCGTCGGGCAGAAGGGGCTGGACCTCCTCATCGACGGCGGGCCGCTGGAGCGGGCCGAAGGGCAGTTCATCTTTCTCGGCCAGGGCGAAGAACGGTACGAAACGGCGCTGCGCGAGTTGGCCGGGCGGCATCCCGACCGCGTCGCCGTGGACACCGAGTTCGCGGAACCCAAGGAGCACCGGCTCCTGGCGGGAATCGACCTTCTCCTGATGCCGTCGCTCTACGAACCCTGCGGCCTCACGCAGATGCGGGCGCAGCTTTACGGCGTGCTCCCGGTCGCCCGGCGCGTCGGGGGGCTGGCCGACACGATCGAGGATCAGGTCACGGGCTTCCTGTTCGACGGGTACACGTCGGAAGACCTCGAGATCGCGCTCGGGCGGGCCGCCGCGCTGTATGCGGGGAGTCCGGAAGCCTGGAACGAGCACGTGGTCCAGGCGATGACCCGCGATTTCGGCTGGGCAACCAGTGCGGGCCGCTATCTGGACGTGTATCGGCGGGCGCTCGCCGCGCACGCTCCGAGCGACTGAACTGCTCTTCGGCCTTGGATCGGACCACGGTTGTCCTTCACGGCCATTTCTACCAGCCGCCGCGGGAGGACCCGTGGACGGACCGGCTCCGTCGCGAGCCGAGTGCGGCCCCGTTCGAGAACTGGAACGAACGGATCGCCGCGGAATGCTACGAACCCCTGGCACGCGCGGGAGCGTTCGACTGGTTGAGCTTCGACCTCGGCCCGACGCTCGCGCGCTGGCTCGAAGGGGAGCGCCCGGACATCCACGAGAGCTTCGTCCGCGGGGACCGGGCGAGCCGCGAGCGGCTGGGGCACGGCAACGCCGTCGCGCAGCCCTACCACCACATCATCCTGCCGCTCGCCTCCCGCCGCGAGAAGGAGACGGAGGTGCGCTGGGGGCTGCGGGACTTCGAGCGGCGCTTCGGGCGGCGGGCCGAGGGCATGTGGCTCCCCGAGACGGCCGTCGACGTCGCCTCGCTCGAGGTCCTGGCGGCGGAGGGCGTGGCCTTCACGATCCTGGCCCCGCACCAGGTCGCGAATGTCCCGGGCGGCGGCGTGGGGCGGGTCCGCCTCGGCGGGGACCGCGACATTGCGGTCTTCATCTACGACGGCGACCTCTCGCATGGCGTGGCGTTCGGGGCTCTGCTCGACGGCCGTGACGCGTGGTTCGAGGCGCTGCGGGCGGCCGCGTGCCGCGGAGCTCCCTTCGTGGCGCTGGCAACGGATGGCGAGACGTTCGGACACCACCACGGGGGCGCCGACCGCGCGCTCATGCAGGTGATCGCCCGCGCCCGCGGGAGCGAAGAAGTGAAGATCGGGAACTTCGCCTCGGCGCTTGCCGCCGCCGGTGACGTGCCGTTCGTGACCCTGGAGGAGCCGACTTCCTGGAGTTGCGCCCATGGAGTGGAGCGCTGGCGCTCGGAGTGCGGGTGCCGGATGGCGCCTCACCTGGATTCGCGGCAGCACTGGCGAAGGCCGCTTCGGGAGGCGCTCGAGACGCTCGCCGCCGGACTCGACGAGGCCTTCGCGCTCCTCGCGCCGGGGCGGCTGTCGGAACCCCGGCAGGCGCTGGCGGCCCTGGGAGACGTCCTCGGCGACCCCTCGGGGCTGGAGGATTTCGCGGCCCGAGCCGCTGGAGGCACCGCGCGCGGGGAACACCGGGACGAAGCGCTATCGCTCCTCGAACTCGCCCGCGACCGGGCCGCGATGTTCACCTCGTGTGCCTGGTTCTTCGACGATGTGGCGGGGATCGAGGCCACGCAGGTGCTCGGCTACGCCGCGCACGCGCTCGACCGCCTGCGCCGGCTCGCGCCGGAGCGCGCAGGGGCGCTGGAGACCGCCTTCGTCGAGGACCTCGCGAAGGCGCCGGCGAACGACGCCGACCTCGGGAACGCGGCGATCGCCTACGAGCGCGAGTTCAAATCGGGCGCCGACGCCCGCGTCCCGGCAGACGCGTGAGCCGGAACCCGCTCCGTTTTTCATTCGCGATTCACCTCCATCAGCCGGTGGGGAACTTCGACCACGTGTTCGAAGATCACCTGACGGCGGTGTACCGGCCGCTCCTCGACGCGATCCACCGGCACGCGGCCTACCCTGTCTCGCTTCACCTCTCCGGCCCCCTCCTCGACTGGATCGAGCGCCACGCACCCGACTTCCTCGACGACCTCGGGACGCGGGCGGCGCACGGCCACATCGAGCTCCTCGCCTCCGGACGCTACGAGC
Source organism: Candidatus Palauibacter polyketidifaciens (assembly GCF_947581785.1). Classification (NCBI taxonomy): domain Bacteria; kingdom Pseudomonadati; phylum Gemmatimonadota; class Gemmatimonadia; order Candidatus Palauibacterales; family Candidatus Palauibacteraceae; genus Candidatus Palauibacter; species Candidatus Palauibacter polyketidifaciens. The sequence continues at coordinate 22,149 of NZ_CANPVO010000050.1, forward strand.
CCATCCTCGCGGCGCTCCCGTCGTTGGACCGGGTGGAACAGGTCGAATGGATGCGGGCGGATCTTCGCGGCCGGTTCGGGATCGAGACCAGCGGCCTCTGGCTCACGGAGCGCGTATGGGAACCCGATCTCGCCGCGGATCTGGCGCGCGCGGGCATCGAATACACGCTCCTCGACGACCGTCATTTCCTCGCCTGCGGACTCGGGCGCGAGGAACTGGACGGCGTCTTCACGACAGAGAGCGGCGGTGAGCAGATCCGGCTCCTTCCGATCGACGAACGGCTTCGGTACCTGATCCCGTTCCGGCCCGTGGAGGAGATCGTGGACTTCTTCGCCGATCGGCGCCGGGCGGGACGCGGTCAACTCGTTCTCGGCGACGACGGCGAGAAATTCGGTGGCTGGCCGGACACCCGCGACTGGGTGCACGGCGGCTGGCTGGACGCGTTCCTCGAAGCGCTGAACGCGGGCCGCGGGCGGGGCGAACTGGAGTTGGTCACGACCGGCGACGCGGCCTCCGGACCGAGCCGCGGGCTCATCTATCCCGCGGCGGGCGCATACCGCGAGATGGAGGAATGGACACTCCCACGTCCGGCCGCCCGTCGCCTGGAGCGGCTTGTCGTCACGGCGTCCGGCGGAGAAAGCGACGATCCGCTGATCCGCGGCGGACACTGGAAGGGATTCCTGCGTCGATACCCCGAGTCGAATCGCATGCACAAGACGGCGCTCCGACTCTCCGCGATCTCGCGGGATCGCGGAGACGCCGCCCGGACCCGCCGTGCCATCGCGCGGGCGCAGTGCAACGACGCGTATTGGCACGGCGTGTTCGGCGGGGTCTACCTTCCCCACCTGCGCCGGGCGGTGTGGCGCGAACTCGCCGCGGCCGAACAGCAGCTGCGCGAGGAAGAAGACATCGCGTGCGAGATTCTCGACTTCGACCTGGACGGCCATGACGAGATCTGGATCCATTCGGCCCGGAGTTCCGTCGTGATCAGCCCCGCACGCGGCGGCGCGACCGAGATTCTCACGGTCTTCCGGGACGGCGTGAACTACGTCGACGTCCTCTCCCGCCGCCTCGAGGCCTACCACGGGGATCCAACGGAATCCGTCGTGACGAGAGAGAGAGGGGGAAGCGTGGCCCCTCGGGCGCGAAACCGGAACCATGGCATCGCCTCGGTCCACGACCGCGAATCCGAAGCGCCGATCGCACCCGCGCCGGACCGCGTCCCCCTGGCCCTGCTGCAGGAGGCCGCCCTCGCACCGCCCAACAGCCCGGACTTGGGGGGATGGTCCGTCATCGTGGATTGGCGGCCCCACCCGTTCCGGCTCGCCGGCGTGCCGGGTCTCGAGCCCGGCTCCGAGTTCGGCCGGATCCGTCTCCACCTCAAGTCCGAACCGGGTCTTCCCCGCCTCGACAAGACGCTCGACATTCACGGCGATGGCAGAATCGAAGCGACGCTCGACTGGAGCGCGGCCGGCCTTCCCGCGGACAGCCGGGTCGTCACCCGCCTGCCGCTCGCGCACCCCATGAGGGTCGAAGCCAGGGCGTCCGGGGGCGAGTCGCACGAGTCGCGCACACGGATCGTGACGCTGGCCCGGTCCGAACGTGGCTTCGAGGAAATCGACCAGGGGGAACTCGTCGAAGTCGCGTGGCCGGCCGCGGTCCGACGGGCGCACGTCAGCCTTACACCCGAAGCAGGCTCCGGCGGCGCCGGAGGTCCGCAATGAACCGGGGGCGGCGGCTCGATCCGCGGTGGCCCGCCCTCCTGGCCGTCATGGCCGCCGCCTGCGGAGAAGCCGAGACCGTCGCGCCCACCGAGACGGGACCGGCGTCCATCGTCGTCCTCGCGGGCGCGGATCAGCGCGGAGTTCCCGCGCGCGCGCCGGCCGAAGCCATCACCGTCCGGGTTCTCGACGCCGAGGGACGTCCGGTCGGCGGCAGCACCGTCACCTTCCAGCCGGATCCCGGCCACGGAAGCGCGGACCCGGCTTCGACCGTCGCGGACGCCGGCGGCGAAGCGGCGACGACGTGGACTCTCGGGGCCACTCCGGGGCCCCAGCGCCTCGCCGTTTCGGCCGGCCGGGCCGGCGCCACGGTTCGCGCCGAGGCGATCGACCTCGATGCCGAACTCGATGCGCTGTTCGCTCCCCCCTCGGCGGCGGAGATCGAAGCGGTGCGAGTCGACTGGGCACAACGTGACATTTCGGCGGCCGAGGTCTCGGTCGAACTGACCGAGGAGCTGATGCTCGGCGAGTCGACCGCTACGCTGCGGATCGTCTCCCACGTCGTGGCGGGCGCCCGCCACTTCGGCGCCATCATCGTGCCGGACGGCGCGGCTCCCGAGACGCTGCCGCTGCTCATGTACTCCCACGGCGGCGACAACGGGGTATCGGTCGACGACATCGAGATCGTCACGCTGGCCCTTGGAGAGTTGAGCCGCCGCTTCGTCTACGTGATTCCCTCGTTCCGCAGCGAGCCCCTCCGATACGAGGGCCGGAGTTGGGTGTCGGAGGGTCCCTCGGGTCACTGGGACTACGACGTCGACGACGCGCTCGCGCTCGCGAACGTCGCGTTCGAGACGACGCCGGAAGCCAGTCCCGACGCCATCCACATTATCGGCGGCAGTCGGGGTGCCGGTGTCGCCCTTCTCGCGGGAGCGCGCGATGAGCGGGTGGAGCGCATCGTGGCGTTCTTCGGGCCGACGGACTTCTTCGATGACTGGATCAGGGTCATCGCCTGGAAGACTGCGCTCGACGGCCCCTGGGACCTGCCCGGCCTCATCCACCTCGACTCCACCGTCGTCCAGCCACTCGTCCGGGGCACGCTGTCCTCCCCCGAGGCGCGCCTCGAACTCGTGCGTCGGTCTTCCGTCCTCTTCGCCGCCGATCTTCCCGCCGTCCAGGTGCATCACGGCACGGCGGACTTCGTCGTGCCCGTGAGCCAGGCGGAGTCGCTGATGCGGACAATGACGGCTCTGGGCCGCACGTCTCACGACTTCGAGGCGTTCATCTACGAGGGAGGCGGGCACGATTTCCTCGCTCTGCCCGGAGCCATCCCCCGCGCGGTCGAGTTCATGTCGGAGGTACTGCAGCCGAAAGGAAACCCGTAGCCATGAGAACCCGGATCGCCCACACCATCGAGATCTTCGAAGCCGCGCGCAGACCTCTCTTCACCGTGCTCGACGGGATCTCGCGCGAGGACCTCGACTGGCAGCCCGCGGAGGGGATGCGCGGGATCGGGAAAATCTGTCGCCACATGTACCGCGTGGATGTCTGGTTCCTGAAACAACTCGGCATCACGCCCGTGATCGAAGAAGATGGTCCGGGTCCGGCCGAGGAGATCGCGGCGCGCATGAAAACGATTCAGGATCAGATCGTATCCGAAGTGGAGGCGTGCGGGAGCGACGCGGATCTCGTCGCCGAGCGTACATCTCCGGACGGAAAGATGACCCTGAGGCTGGGGGCCACCGTCCTCCATATCGCCCAGCATTATCTCTACCACCTGGCGCAGATCACGTACCTGCGCCGCATCCGCGACCGGGCATGGTCCGTGCCGCTGGACGAGTGGGAGACGGCCACCCACATCATCGAGGACCGGATTCTGGAGTAGCCGGGATCCGATCCACCGACCCCGAACGGAGAGGCCGGGATGTCCGTCATACCACAGAGACCGCTGGGTTTCGGCGAGATACTGGACGGCGCCATCCAGTTCTACCGGCGCGACTTCGGGCTCTACTTCCTCATCGCCCTCGTGGGCGCCCTCCCGGGGTACGCCATGCTGCTCGCCCTCGGGACGCCCGGTACGGGCCTCGATCCCTCGGGGGCGCCTGCCGTCGGCGAACTCGGATTCGACATGGCGATCCTGTTCGCGGCGGCGGCCCTCTCGTGGGTGGGGACGCTGGCGGTCGCCGTCGCCATGGCCGCCCGTCTGGAGGGCCGTCCGGCTTCGCTGGAGGGCGCGTACCGCGGAGCCCTCCGTCCCTTTCCGAGCGGGGCCGGCGGGTACCTGCTCGCCCTGCTGATCGCGGTCCTCGCGGGTCTGATCGTCATGGTCCCGATCATGGTCGCCGGAGCCGCCGCGTTCGCGACCCTCGACAGTTTCATCGCAGGCGTGACCGTCCTCGGGCTCACGGGCCTCGCGGCCGCGCTCGTCGTGCTGGCGATCTGGTTCCGCACCTCGTTCGCGATCTTTCCGGCCGTGCTCCTGGAAGGGCGAAGCGCCGCGGCGGCCGTGCGCCGCTCGCTCAAGCTCGGAAAAGGGGCCTGGCTCCGGATCCTCGGAGTCATGCTCGTCGCCACCATCATCCGCGACGGCCCCTCCTTCGGCATCTTCGCGCTCTTCGGGGGTTTCGAGATGTTCACGTCGCCCACGACGGCGGGCACGCTGAGTCCCGGTCTTCAGGCGGTACAGAACACCCTGGACCTCCTGATCGGATCGCTCACCAAGCCTTTCCTCGTGGCGACCCTGTTCCTCCTCTACCACGATCGGCGGGTGCGTCTGGAAGCCGCTGATCTCGAAACGGCCGCGGCGGCGATGGCAACGGGCGGAGCGTGACTCGACTCGCCGGTCGCGCGGCTTTCCCGGCCGGGCAGGAGCCGTCGCCCGCCGCCGAACCCCTTCCTTCGCCGGACGCGATGTCCGATGCGTTGCGGGAGATCCTCGCCGGATCGGAGTTCGCCTCCCCTGCCCTTCCGGCGCGACGGCGGATCTTCGAATGGATCGCCAACACGCTCTCCGACGCGTGGGATTGGCTGCGACGATTCCTGTTCGAAGAGGGAGGCGGGGTCATGGAGGTGATGGCCGTCCTCGTGGTCCTGGCCGCGCTCGTCGCGCTGGGGGCGGTGGCCCTGCGTCGCGGGCCGCAGTGGGTGCACAGGGTGCGGGGAACGGGGGACGAGGGACCGGAGGACGACGGCGCGCCCGTCTCGGCGCGCGAGTGGTTGGGCCTTGCCCGGACGCGCGCGGGCGAAGGGGAGTTCCGACCGGCGGCGAGCGCGCTGTATCAGGGGTTCCTCCTCACGCTCGACGGGAATGGCGCCGTGGCGTTCCACCCGTCGAAGACGCCCGGCGACTACGCCCTCGAGATGGAAACCGGCGCCGGCCGCAGCTTCATCCGTCATTTCCAGGGACTTTCCTTCGGTCAGGAGACGCCCACCCCCGCCGGTTATGAGGCCCTGGAGGATCTCGCGCGGGACGCGGGGTGCCCGACACCCGCGTCGAGCGAGGAGGCCGATTCATCGTGAGCGCCGCCGGCAGGTTCAGGACGTTCGCGTGGGTCGGCGCGATCGCGCTTGGGGCGGGACTCGCCGCGTACCTCGCCCGCCCCTCGGGACGCACGGCGCTCGACGTTAAACGGAGTTCCTTCCGGACGACGCCGGACGGCGTGGCCGCGTTCGCTCGCGGGCTCGAACGGTTCGACCGCCCGACCGCACCCCGGCTCACGCCGCTGGCCGACGCGGATCCGGTCCCGGGGGCGCTCGTGCTGCTCTCGCCCGCCGTCGTCCCGAGCCCGGTGGAGGTACACGCCCTCCTGGAGCGAGTGCGCCGCGGGGGCACCCTCGTGTACGCGCCGCAACTGTCTCCGGCCCTCGCAAGCACGTTACGGATCACGCCGCTGATGGATTCCCTGGGCATCGCGTTCCGCGTGCCCCGGCCGGGCGATCTGGAAGAGCCGGAGTGGGCCGCCCACCCGCTGACCGACGGCTTGCCGGAGCCGGCGCCTCCGCGCCGCGCGCTCCGCCGCATCACGGCCCGGGAATTCCCTCCCGTGCAAGCGCTGCTCACCGTGGGGAGAGACCGGGACCGAAGATGGACGGGCGCCGGCCTCATGGCCCTGGGGGAGGGACACGTCATCGTCCTCGGCGATGCCGAGCCGCTCTCGAACGGCCGCATCGCCGACGACCCTCTGACGTTCGTCGTCATGCGGGCCGTGCTCACGCACACGGCGCCCTCCGACACGATCTTCTTCGCCGAGTTCCACCAGGGCATCCGTGGCTACGAGAGCACGGCGAGACGCTGGGCGGGCTTCGTCTTCGGCACGGACCGGGGGCGAACCCTCCTGCAACTCCTCCTCGCCGCGTTTCTCGCGCTCGCCTGCGCGGGGCTGCGCTTCGGCGCTCCGACGACGGCCGCCGCTCCGCAGGACCGTGAACGAAGGTCTCCGCTCGAACACGTCTCCGCCCTCGGCGACCTGTACGAGAAAGCGCGAGCCCGGCGGACCGCCGCCCTCCTCCTCCTGGCGCGGCTGGCCCGGAGCGTTCGGCGCCCTCCACCGAGGGACGTTGCCGAGGCCCGGGCGCTGATCCGCGAGCTGGAGACCCGGCGGGGAGAGCAGCCCGGCCTGGCCCGGATCCGACGCGGCTTGCGCGCCGATCCGGTGGACCTGACGATGGTCGCCGCCGGAATCGACGACCACCTCGGACGAAGGGCGGAGTCATGACGACGCGCGACGCGGCGCTGCGTCTGCTGGGCGACATCGAGAAGGTGATCCTCGGCCAGGAGACCGTACTCCGACAGCTGATGATCACCCTTCTTGCCCGTGGCCATGCGCTTCTCGAGGGTGTGCCGGGGACGGCCAAGACGCTCTCCGTCCGTGCCCTCGCCCGCGGCCTGGGGCTTGACTTCGGCCGCGTCCAGTTCACGCCGGATCTCATGCCCACGGATCTCGTCGGCGTGAGCGTGCTGGACGAGACCCAGCGGAACTTCCGCTACCGGCCCGGCCCCGTGTTCACCGACCTGCTCCTGGCCGATGAGATCAACCGCGCGCCGCCCAAGACCCAGGCGGCGCTCCTGGAGGCGATGGAGGAGCGCCAGGTCACCGTCGACGGCGCCACGCGGGCCCTGCCCGCGCCGTTCACGGTCTTCGCGACCCAGAATCCGGTCGAATACGAGGGGACCTATCCACTCCCCGAGGCGCAGGTCGACCGCTTTCTGATGAAAGTCGTGATCGACTATCCGCCGGAGGAAGCGGAGCGGGCGATTCTTGACCGTCACGAGGGCGGGTTCCGGGCGGACGACGAGGCCACCTATCCGATGGGCGAACCGCTGACGCGCGAGGCGCTCCTCGCGGCGCGCGACGCGGTGGACGACGTCCACATGGACGAGAGAGTCAGGCGCTACGTGACCGGGATCGTGCGGGCGACGCGGCACGACCAGGCGTTCGCGCTGGGGGCGAGTCCCCGCGCGGGCGTGGCCCTCTTCCAGGCCGCGAGAGCGGAGGCGTTTCTCCACGGCCGGGACTTCGTCACGCCGGACGACGTGAAGTCGCTCTCGTTCCCCGTGCTCCGGCACCGCGTCGTATTGACCGCCGAGGCGGAGGTCGAAGGACGTTCTTCGGACGACGAACTGCGGGCGCTGCTCGAGACACTGGAGGCGCCCCGATAATCCGCATCGCGGTGGTCCCCGGCGGGCGGACTTTGTGGCTGCTCGGGCTGACCTCGTTCGTCTTCCTGTTTTCGGCGACGGCCGCCCTGGCGACGGACGCCGTCATCCTCCTCCTGGCCTGGATCGACGGTCGGCGTGCGAAGCCTCCGTCGGTCTCCCGCACGGTGCCGCGCATCGCCGCGCTCGGGGAGGTCACCGAGGTCGGCCTCGACGTGGTCAACCCGACGAAGCGGCGGCTCTCCGTCCTCCTCACGGACGACCTCGATCCATCCCTCCGTCGCCTCCCCGGACGCGACGGAAACGAAGCGTGGGAGGCGGGCGTGCGGCTGGACATCCCTCCCGCTTCGGTCGTACGCGCCCGCTACAGGATGCGGCCGCGCACACGCGGATTCCTCGGCATGGGGGCGATTCATCTGCGAACGCGCTCGCCGTGGGGATTCGCATGGCGGCGCTCCACCGTGGACGCGGAGCACACGCTGCAGGTGCAGCCCGGGATCCGGAGCCTCCTGCGGGACCGCAGCGGCCACGCGCTCCGGCGCGGCCTTCGCACTGCCGGCTCCCGCCGCAGCCGGCAGTGGGGTGACGGCCGCGAGTTCGAGAGCCTGCGCGACTACGCCGAGGGGGACGACCCGCGCATCGTCGACTGGAAGGCGTCGGCGAAGCGCCAGCGTTTCGTCGTCCGCAACTACGAGGCGGAACGCAGCCAGAACGTCGTCCTCGCCATCGACGCGGGCCGCCACATGCGCGAGCGGCTCGCGGACCGGGAGCGGGTCGATTTCGCGCTGGCGGCGGGCATGATGCTCGCCAACCGCGCGCGAAGCTTCGGGGACCGGGTCGGAACCGTGGTGTTCGACGACCGGATACGGCATCTGTCACCGCCCCGCCGGTCGGATCCGGCCGCGCTGGCCCGCATCTTCGCGGGCGTGGAGACCCGGCCGGTCGAGCCCAATTATCCGCTCGCGCTCGCCACGCTGAGCCGGACGTTCCGCAAGCGGTCGCTCGTCATCCTCTTCTGCGATGTGATCGACGAGGCCGTCTCTAAGGCGCTCGTGACCTCGCTGGCCCGGATCGGGCGCGCGCACCTGCCGCTGGCCGTCGCCATCCGCAACCCGTCGCTCGAAGCGGCCGCGATGCGGCCCGCGACGGATGAGGCCGCGGTCTTCCATCGCGCGGCCGCCGAGGAACTCGTGCAGGCGCGCGCGACGACGCTTCATGTCATGCGCCAGTCGGGGATCCTCGTCGTGGACACGCCGCCCGGCGACGCGCTCGTGCGCACGCTGGACAAGTACGTCGAGATCAAGGAGCGGGGGCTGCTCTGACCCGCCCGCGCGGGTCGTCGTCGGAACCGCGGCCCGCGAAACCGAAGTACGCCGTGAGCAGGAGCGCGGTGGCGCCGCCGAAGACGAATTTCGCCGCGGCCGGAAGTCCGGACGGGGAATAGAATCCCTCCACGAGACCCGCCACGATCAGCAGGAGCACCGCACCGCCGACGAGCGAGAGGAAGGCGCGGCCCCGCTCCCGCAGCGCCTCCCGGCGCGTGCGCCGTCCGGGCACGAGGAGCGCCGACCCGAGCCCCAGCCCCGCCCCGCCGGCCAGGCAGATGGCGGTGAGTTCCATCACGCCGTGCGGGAAGACGAAAGCGAGAATCACCCCCAGCACGTCGTTGTTCGCATACAGACCGAACCCGGCTCCGAGCATTACCCCGTTGAAGACGAGGATCAGCACGGTGCCCGCGCCGGCGAGCAGCCCGCCCGCGAACGCGACGAAACTCACGTGCACGTTGTTCGTCACCACGGCGGAGGAAAAAGCTGGCCGCGCGGCGCCGTCGATGTCGATGTACGACGTGTTGATGTCCTGGCGGGCGGTGCTCTCGGCTCTCGCCAGCATCTCCGCCGGCATGATCGCACGCGCACGCGCCGGACGATCGCGGACGGCCGCGTACGAGGCCAGCATGGGACCGAAGAGCAGCAGGGCCGCGAGGAGCACCGGCCGGTGGTGGCGCCGCACCGCCCGCGGCAGTTCGCGCGCAATCCAGCGTCCGAGGGGCACCGTCGCCCTTCCCTTCGCGCGGTACAGGAGGTTGTGGCCGGCCCCCGCCCATCGTTCCACCGCCTCCAGCAGCCCCGGCGACGCACCGTAGGTGCGCGCGCGCGCCAGGTCCGCCGTCACACCCCGGTACAGGCGGCCGAACGCGCGCACCTCCGCCTCGCTGAACCGGTCCAGCCCGCCGGCGCGCCCCTTCTCCACCAGGTCGGTGTAGGCGGCCCACGCCTCGCGACGCTCGCGCGCCATCGCCGCGGCCTGCAGGCTCGCCCCGCCCCGGCGCGCCGCGTGTCTCGGGGCTTCGTCGTCGTGCAACCGGACGAGTCGCGTATCGGGAGCCGCCTCGGGGTCCAGGCCGCCCAGGCCGTCCAGACCCAACGCCGGTCGCACGGCCTCCCAGACGGAGGCGGCCACGCGGCTTCGGACATCCGGTTCGAGGTCGGCCCGGCGCGCCACGAAACCCGACACCAGCGCGAACTGTTCGACGGAGAGTCGAGGGCGGCCGGCGCGGCCGTCCGTCCGCGCCTCGTCCCCGAACATCTCGCCGCCGCCCGCGTCCCGGACCACGATCGTGCCGGCGACGAGGTCTCCGAGGCGTTGCGCCCGGCGGCTTGCGAGGATCGACGCGGCCCCGGCCATTCCCGCCAACCCTGGCTGCAGATCCACGATCCGGATCAGGTTGCGGAGCACCGACCCCTGGAAGGAGAGCGGCTCCCCGCCGTCGTGCAGCACTCGCAGCCCCAGCGCGCGTTTCCCCGGCGTACGTCCGTCCCACACCGCTTCGAAGAAGAGGAAATACCCCCACACAGCGAAGAAGCCGACGACGTAGAGCACGGCCTGGCCGAGCCCGCCCGTGTACCGGAAAACGAGCGCCACGAGCAGAATTGCCGTCACGATGATGGCCAGATCGAGGGCGAGCGCGGCCGCCCGCGACCCCAGGTCCGCGAGCTGGTACTCGAGCTTGACGTGCTCCGGCGTCTCCAGCGAGACCCGCCGGTGAAGCCCCGCCCGCGTGTCACCCATCAGCCGGGCTTACGTGGTGAACTGCGCCACGATGGAACCGTGAACCGCGCCACCTCCAGGCCGATAAGGAGAGCCGCGACGGAGAAGGCCGCGATCGCGAGGGCCGAAAGCAGAACGCCGATCTCGCCGATCGACCTGGTCCAGTACCATGCGGAAAAGAACGTGGCTCCGAATTGGGCCGCGAAGATTGAACGCTTCGGAATGTTCCCGTACCGGTTCATGCAGAGCCGCCTTGAGCCTCAAAACGTCGTTCTCCTACGCCCAGGCTAAGCGCGTCCTGGCGCCGCGCAAGCGGTCACGGGATCAGAGGTCGCGGCGGCGGAACCGGTCGGTCCGCACGCGTAGGGCGGACCCGGGGGGAGTGGAGGATAGCGCGCTCGTCACGGAAAGTCACTAACGGGCCACGGCGATTACCCGCTAGTTCACAAAATGCTCACAATCTGGCCGTTATCTTGGAAAAATAGCGGGTGATAATTGGTAGTTATCAACCGCTAAACCGCCCGGCGACGAC
>NZ_CANPVO010000051.1 GCF_947581785.1 Candidatus Palauibacter polyketidifaciens
CCGCGAGGGAGGCCGGACGGTGGGCGCCGGGGTCGTCACCGCCATCCACGACTAGCGGAAAGCCCCGGAAAACGAGACGGCGCACAGATATGGCGCAGAAGATACGGATTCGGCTGAAGGCCTTCGATCCAGCGGTGATCGACCAGACGGCGGCGGACATCGTTCGGACGGCGCAGAAGACCGGTGCGTCCGTCAGCGGGCCGATCCCGCTCCCGACGCGCCGTCAGCTGTTCACGGTCCTGCGGAGCCCGCATGTGGACAAGAAGTCGCGGGAACAGTTCGAACTGAAGACGCACAAGCGGCTCATCGATATCCATGACTCCCGTCCGCAGACGATCGACGCGCTGACGAAGCTGGATCTCGCGGCCGGCGTCGATGTGGAAATCAAAGTCGAGTAGCGAGATGCCCGGGTTGATCGGCCGCAAAATCGGCATGACGCAGATCTTCGACGACGACGGGAAGGCCGTCGGCGTCACGGTGCTGGAAGTCGGACCCTGTCCGGTCGTCCAGATCAAGACCGCCGAGCGCGACGGATACGATGCCGTGCAGCTGGGCTTCGGTCGCGTGAAGGAAGGGCGCGTGCGAAAGCCGACGGCGGGCCACGCCGCGCGCGCCGGACTCGACTACGTACCGCGCGTCCTCGCGGAGTTCGACTTCGAAGGCGAGGAGTTCGAGCTGGGCCAGGAGCTCACGGTCGGCATGTTCGATGCCGGATCGCGCGTGAACGTGACGGGAACGACCAAGGGCCGCGGGTTCCAGGGCGTCGTGAAGCGGCACGGCTTCGGCGGAGGTCGCGGCTCCCACGGTGGAACGTCCGTTCTCCGGGCCCCCGGCTCGATCGGGGCCGGCACGGACCCGTCCCGTGTCATCAAGGGGCGGAAGATGGCGGGCCGCATGGGGGGAACGCAGCGGACGGCGATGAGCCGGAGGATCATTCGGGTCGACGCCGAAAAGAACCTTCTGATCGTTCAGGGTTCCGTCCCGGGTGGGCGAAACAACCTCGTCATGGTGAGGCCGGGCCGATGAAAGTCGCGACGTACGGTTCCGACGGCACGGCGGGGGCCGAGCGGGCCCTGCCCGAGACGCCGTTCGACGGCGTGGTCAACGAAGATGTGCTCCATCAGGTCGTCACCGCCGTGCTGGCGAACCGTCGACAGGGGACCGCATCGACGAAGACCCGCTCGACCGTTCGCGGAGGATCGCGGAAGCCCTGGCGGCAGAAGGGGACGGGACGTGCCCGCGCCGGCTCGATCCGTTCGGCGCTGTGGCGCGGCGGCTCGGTCGTCTTCGGCCCGCAGCCGCGCTCCTATCGCGTGCGCGTGCCGAGGCGGATCCGTCGACTGGCGATCCGTTCGGCACTCAACACGAGAGCCATGAACGGCGACCTCGCGCTCATCGAGCCTCTGGGTTTCGATCCGCCGAAGACGCGGCACGTCGCGGCCCTGCTGGCCGGCATCGGCCGCGCTTCGGAGAACATCCTCTTCCTGACGGCGGGCCACAAACCCGACGTCCACCTGTCGGCCAGGAACCTGCCCGGCGTGCGCGTGCTCCCATGGGGAGGGGCGTCGGCGTACGACATCCTCTGGTCCGACCTGGTGCTCGTCGAGTCGTCGGTCTTCGATGCGGCGGGAGACTCCGCCGGGGAAGGTGAAGCATGACGCGCGCGCCGAACGAGATCATCCTGCGTCCGCTCTTCACAGAGAAGACATCTACGAGCCTCCAGTCCGAGGGGACCGACGGGGTGGGACGGCGTCTCCAGGCGCGCATCGACCTCGGCGAGGTGGAGCCCCGTCCGAAATACACCTTCGAGGTGGCGCCGGACGCGAACAAGATCGAGATCCGCCGCGCCTTCGAGGCGATCTTCGAGGGAAGGCGGGTCACCTCCGTGCGCACGATGAACGTGCGGGGGAAGAAGAAGCGCATGGGGCGCACGATGGGCCGTCGGCCGCACTGGAAGAAGGCGATCATCGAAGTCGCGGACGGTCCCGTCGATGTGCTGGAGGGAATCTGATCGATGCCGATTCGCAAGTTCAAGCCGGTCACGGCGGCCTCCAGACACCGGAGCGTATCGACTTTCGAGGAGATCACCCGCAGCGAGCCGGAGCGGTCGCTGACGGAGGGTCTGCCGAAGAAGTCCGGTCGCAACCATCATGGGCATATCACGAGCCGGAGGCGCGGGGGCGGTCACAAGCGGCGTTATCGCCGCATCGACTTCAAGCGCAGGAAGGACGGCGTGCCCGGCGTCATCGCGGAGATCGAATACGATCCGAATCGCTCGGCCCGCATCGCGCTCATCCATTACGCGGACGGGGAGAAGCGCTACATCCTCCACCCGCGGGGTCTCGGTGTCGGTGACACCATCCTCTCCGGGTCCGGGGTCGACCCGAACGTGGGCAACTGCCTGCCGCTGGGCGAGGTTCCGCTCGGGACGGTCGTACACGGCGTGGAACTCGCCCCCGGCAAGGGCGCGCAGCTCGCTCGCTCGGCCGGCGCGTCAGTCCAGGTCGTCGCGAAGGAGCGGGGAACGGTCACCTTGCGGCTCCCCAGCACCGAGATGCGCATGGTGCCGGAATCGTGCCGCGCCACGGTGGGGCAGGTCGGCAACGTCGACCACGAACTCGTTCGAGCCGGGAAGGCGGGCCGCTCGAGGTGGAAGGGCCGGCGGCCCAAGGTGCGCGGCGTAGCGATGAATCCCGTGGACCATCCCCTCGGAGGTGGGGAGGGGCGGAGTTCCGGCGGTCGTCCGCCCGTGTCGCCGTGGGGCAAGCCGGAGGGTCGCAAGACGAGGAAGAAGCACAAGCCGAGCAACAAGCTGATCGTGCGCGGCCGCAAGCGCGGCAGGGCCACGAAGTAGGAGCGAGAGATCCGATGCCGAGAAGCGTGAAGAAGGGACCGTACATCAATGAGAAGCTGCTGATGAAGGTGCAGCGGATGAACGATTCCGGAGACAAGTCGGTCATCAAGACGTGGGCCCGGGCTTCGACCATCAGCCCGGATTTCGTCGGACACACGCTTGCGGTGCACAACGGCAACAAGTTCATCCCGGTCTACGTGACGGAGAACATGGTGGGGCACAAGCTCGGAGAGTTCGCGACGACGCGGACGTTCCGCGGGCACGCCGGTTCCGCGCGAGACCGGAGGGGCAGAGTCTGATGCAGGCGACAGCCAGGGCGAAGAACCTCGGCATGTCCGCCCGGAAGATGCGTCTGGTCATCGACCAGATTCGCGGGCGGGACGTCAACGAGGCCTACGCCATCCTGCAATTCTCGAAGAAGAAGGCGGCGCGCTCGATCGGAAAGCTGCTCCGTTCGGCCGTCGCCAATGCCGTCTACAGGGCGGACGAGGGCGGGGAGACGCTGGACGTGGACGAACTCTATGTGCGCGAGGCCTACGTGGACGAAGGCAGGACGCTTCGGCGCTGGCGAGCGCGCGCCTACGGAAGAGCGACCCCTCGGCTCAAGCGGAGCAGTCACGTGACGGTCGTCGTGGACACGAGAGACTAATGGGCCAGAAGACACACCCGTACGGATTCAGACTCGGCGCGGTCAAGCCGTGGCGGTCGCGCTGGTACGCACAGGGCAAGGAGTTTCCGAAGCTGCTCGCGGAAGACGAGAAGCTGCGGAAGTACCTGCAGGCGCGGCTCGGTCACGCGGCGATTGCCCAGGTGGAGATCGAGCGCAAGCCGTCGAAGATCGTCGTCACGATCCACACGGGTCGCCCCGGCGTCGTCATCGGCAAGCGCGGGGCCGAGGTCGACAAGCTGCGTGACGAACTCGCTCTGCTGACGGACGCGGAAGTTTCCGTCAATGTCGAGGAGATTCGCCGTCCGGAGACCCAGGCTCAACTCGTGGCGGACAACGTGGCCCACCAGTTGACGCAGCGGATCAGCTTCCGCCGCGCGATGAAGCGGGCCGTGCAGGCGGCGATGCGAGCGGGTGCCGGCGGCATCCGCATCCAGTGCGGCGGGCGGCTCGGCGGCGCCGAGATCGCGCGCTCGGAGGGCTATCACGAAGGGCGCGTGCCGCTGCACACGCTGCGTGCGGACATCGA
Organism: Candidatus Palauibacter polyketidifaciens; assembly: GCF_947581785.1. NCBI lineage: Bacteria > Pseudomonadati > Gemmatimonadota > Gemmatimonadia > Candidatus Palauibacterales > Candidatus Palauibacteraceae > Candidatus Palauibacter > Candidatus Palauibacter polyketidifaciens. Next base: position 4,051 of record NZ_CANPVO010000051.1, read on the forward strand.
CTACGCGGAGCGACAGGCCCGGACGACGTTCGGCACGATCGGCGTGAAGGTGTGGATCTTCCACGGCGAGATCGTGGAAGACCGCCGTGGTCAGACGTACACCGCGGGCGGGCGCCGCCGCGCGGGTCGTGGGCGAGGATAGAGACACATGCTGCAACCGAAGCGGATCAAGTACCGGAAACAGCAGAAGGGGCGCATGCGCGGCGCCGCGCATCGCGGCAACAAGGTCTCGTTCGGCGACTACGCGCTTCAGGCCGTGGAACCGGGCTGGATCACGAACCGTCAGATCGAAGCCGCTCGAGTCGCCATGACGCGGCACATCAAGCGTGGCGGAAAGGTCTGGATCCGCATTTTTCCGGACAAGCCGCTCACGCAGAAGCCCGCGGAGACCCGGATGGGGAAGGGTAAGGGGAATCCCGAGTACTGGGTCGCGCCGGTGAAACCGGGTCGCGTGATGTTCGAGATCGAGGGAGTCGACATCGAACTCGCTCGGCGGGCGATGCAGTTGGCGTCGGCGAAGCTTCCGGTCAAGACACGCTTTCTGGAGCGGGAGGACTAGGTGTCGCTCGAGGCGATGGAGATTCGCGAATTCACCGACGAGGAACTCGACGAGGAACTCGCCCGCGCGAAAGACGAAATCGCTCGTCTGCGCTACCGGGCCGCGTTCGAGGAACTTGAGAACCCGTCGCTCCTGAAGACGTTGCGTCGCGAGATCGCGCGACTGAAGACCGTGCAGGTCGAGCGAGCGCGTAGCGAGGAGAATCAGGTTGGCTGATCAATCGGCGACGAAGGGCCGGCGCAAGGTTCGGGTCGGAACGGTCGTGAGCGACCGCATGGAAAAGACCGTCGTAGTGTCCGTCGAGCGGCGGCTCGCGCACCCGCTGTACGGCAAGCAGGTGAGCCGCGGGAAACGGTACCAGGCACACGACGAAGAGAACGAATACCGGGTGGGTGACGTGGTGCGGATCGAAGAGACCCGCCCGCTCTCCAGGCTCAAGCGCTGGCGCGTGCTCGAGCTGGTCCAGCGTCCGGAGTAACGGGGGCACGACGAGATGATTCAGCAGGAATCGATGGTCCGCATCGCGGACAATTCCGGTGCCCGCCGGGCTCTATGTATTCGAGTCCTCGGGGGGTCGCGCCGCCGGTACGCCCGCGTGGGCGACGTGATCGTCGCGACGATCAAGGACGCGACCCCGCACGGGAACGTGAAGAAGGGCCAGGTGGTTCGGGCGGTCGTCGTGCGAACGGCAAAGGAGAGCCGGCGGCGCGACGGCAGTTACATCCGCTTCGATGAGAACGCGGCGGTAATCATCAACGACGCGGGAGAGCCGACCGCCACACGTATCTTCGGGCCGGTGGCGCGTGAACTGCGCGAGAAGAGATTCATGAAGATCGTGTCGCTTGCCCCCGAAGTGATCTAGCGGCTGCGGGCCGCGAGGTGTCGCACGAGGATCTGAACCGACGATGACACGCAAGAAACTGCATATGAGAGCCGGAGACACGGTCCGGGTGATCGCGGGCAACTATGTCGGCGCCCAGGGCCAGGTGCTGCGCACGATCCCTTCGCGGGGACTCGTCGTGGTGCAGGACGTGAACATGCGCAAGCATCACAAGCGTCCCGTGGCCAACGCGAAGGGCGGGGTCACCGAAGGCGGCATCGTGACCTACGAAGAGCCGATCAGCGCTTCGAACGTGATGCTCGTGTGTCCCCAGTGCGACGAGCCGTCGCGGATACGCCGCCAGCGCGATGCTGACGGCACGATCGAGCGGATCTGCAAGCGTTGTGACGACCCCATCCCGACTGCGAGCTAGCAGCGTGGCTTGGCTACGGGCGACCAGGGACGGCAGAGAAAGATGAGTTCGGAAAACGGAAAGCCGCGGCTGCGGAAACACTACGAGGACACGGTCCGGGCGAAGCTTGCCGATATCTTCGGCTTCGAGAACCCGCACCAGATCCCCAGGCTCGAGAAGATCGTGATCAACGCCGGGCTCGGCGAAGGAAAGGATAATCCGAGGCTGATCGAATCCGCCTCGAACGAGATCGCGGTGATCAGCGGCCAGCGGCCCGTAGTGACGCGGGCGCGGAACTCGATCTCGAACTTCGGTCTGCGTGAAGGCATGCCGATCGGTACGATGGTGACGCTTCGCGGTGCCCGCATGTACGAGTTTCTCGATCGGTTCATCAGTACGGCCGTGCCCCGAATCAGGGACTTCAGGGGGTTCAGGAGCCGGGCGTTCGATGGACGCGGCAACTATACGGTGGGAATCCGGGAGCAGATGGTCTTCGCGGAAGTCGATTACGACGAGATCGTCAAGATTCACGGGCTCAACATCACGTTTGTCACGACGACCAACCGGGACGATGAGGCGCTCGTCCTGCTTCGCGAGATGGGGATGCCGTTTCGCGATGAGGTGCCGGTCGTCATCTAGCGGGAAGAGGCTGAATGGCAAAGACAGCACTGATCGTGAAGGCGAACCGCAAGCCGAAGTTCAGTTCGCGCAGGGTGCGGCGCTGCTATCGCTGCGGCCGGCCCCGCGCCTACATGAGGAAGTTCGGTTTGTGCCGGATCTGTTTCCGGGAGCAGGCGCTCCGCGGAGAGATACCGGGCGTTCGGAAAGCGAGTTGGTGAGATGAGCATGACCGATCCGATCGCGGACATGCTGACGCGCATCCGCAACGCCGGCCGGGCCGGCCACCGGCGCGTCGACATCCCGCTCTCGAAGATCAAGATCGAGATCGCCAGGATCCTGGCGGAGAACCACTTCGTTCGCGGCTACAAGGTGCTGGACGACGACCGGCACGGCCGTCTGCGCGTGTATCTCAAGTACACGTCGGACGAGCGGCCGGTGATTCGACTGCTCGAACGCGTGTCGAAACCCGGCCTCAGGAAGTACGTCGACGCGAACTCGATCCCCAAGGTTCGGGCCGGGATGGGGATCGCGATCATGTCGACATCGAACGGATTGATGACGGACCGTGACGCCCGTCGGCAGCACGTCGGCGGGGAGATCATCGCGAGAATCTACTAGCGGGGCTGCCGGGAGTCGGTGCCGGCGGTCGCCCCCGCGAGGGAGCAGATAGCGTGTCGAGAATCGGAAAGCTGCCAATCCCCGTGCCGGACGGCGTCGAGGTGAGGATCGATGGCGCGCATGTGACGGTGAAGGGCCCTCGGGGTGCGCTCGAGCGGTCGTTCGACCCCGATATGGAGATCACGCAGTCCGAGGGTGCGGTGTCCGTGAAGCGTGCCTCCGATGAGGCGCGGCACCGGGCTCTGCACGGACTCACGCGGTCCCTGATCGCCAACATGGTCACGGGCGTATCCCAGGGGTACGAGAAGCGCCTGGAGATCCACGGCGTCGGGTACCGGGCGGAACAGAAGGGCGACAGCGTCGTGTTCAGCGTCGGGTACAGCCATACGGTCACCGTCGAGCCGCCGGAGGGCATCACGTTGGGCGTCGAGTCACCGACGCTGGTCAAGGTGTCGGGGAACGACAAGGAGAAGGTCGGGCAGATGGCGGCGGAGATCCGCGCGATCAGACCGCCCGAACCCTACAAGGGGAAGGGAATCCGTTACGTGGGCGAGTACGTGCGCCGCAAGGCCGGCAAGGCGACGGCGACAGCCTGAGCGGCAGACCAGACAGAGGGAAGACGATGGACATCAGGGGGCGGACGAAACAGAGGCATCGACTGCGGAGGCGTCGACACGCCCGGATCAAGAAGAAGATCCGGGGAACGGCCGGCCGGCCGCGTCTCGTTGTGTTCCGAAGTCTGCGGCATCTCGAGGGCCAACTGGTGGACGACGATCGGGGCGTTACGCTGCTCGGCGTCTCGACACTTGCCGGCGCGGACGGCGATGCCGGGGAACGCTCCGGCAAGGTCGCCGACGCTTATCTTGCGGGCAGGACACTTGCGGAGAAGGCGGTCGCGGCCGACGTGGGCGAGATCGTGTTCGACCGCGGCGGGTATCCCTATCACGGCCGCGTTCGGGCATTTGCCGAAGGCGCCCGCGACGGCGGTCTCCGCTTCTAACGAGAGGGCTCCATGGCAAGAGGAGGAAAACGGCGCGACGACGGTGACAACTTCAAGGAGAACGTCATCTTCATCAATCGCGTCTCGAAGGTCGTAAAAGGCGGCCGTCGCTTTTCGTTCACCGCGCTCGTGGCGGTCGGTGACGGGCAGGGCCGTGTCGGCATGGCTCTGGGCAAGGCGAACGAGGTTGCCGAGGCGATCCGCAAGGGATTCGAGCAGGCGCGTCAGGCCATGGTCGTCGTGCCGATCGTGAACGGGACCATCCCTCACGAAATCCTCGGGCGCCACGGCGCGGGCCGGGTGCTGCTCAAGCCCGCCGGTCCGGGAACCGGCGTCATCGCCGGCGGTCCGGTCCGGGCGGTACTCGAGTGCGCCGGCGTGCAGGACATCCTCACGAAGAGCCTCGGCACGAACAATCCTCTCAACATCGTTCGCGCCACGATGAGCGGACTGCAGGATCTGGTCACGCCGGAGCAGGTTGCAGCCGAACGCGGGGTGGATGTCGCCACGATCCGGGAGGCCATGCGTGGGTGAGCGGCTGAGGATTCGTCAGGTGAAGAGCGGTCTCGGAGCGCAGCGCAAGCAGCGCGACACGCTTCGCGCCCTCGGCCTCAGGCACCACCAGGACCAGGTGGTGCAGCCGGACAACCGCGCGATACGCGGGATGATCCACGCGGTGGCGCATCTCGTCGAAGTCGAGGAGGTCGGACAAGATGGCTGAACGCGAGCGGATCGGGCTCGACAATCTCTCCCCGCCCCGCGGTTCGAAGTCCTCCGCGAAACGTCGCGGTCGCGGTCACGGATCCGGGCTGGGCAAGACGTCGGGACGCGGTCACAAGGGCCAGAAGTCGCGAAGCGGTGCGTCGATTCCGGCGTGGTTCGAGGGTGGCCAGATGCCCCTCTACCGGCGTACGCCCAAGCGGGGGTTCAAGCCACACCGGCGAACCGAGTGGCACATCGTCAACCTCTCGGAACTGGACCGCGTGGAGGGCAGCGGGATCGATCCCGGCACGCTTCGGGCGAGCGGCGTCATCCGCGGCACGGATCGTCCCGTGAAGATCCTCGGACGCGGGGACGTCGGGCGGGCGGTCGATGTGCGCGCGCACGCCTTCAGCGCATCGGCCCGCGAGAAGATCGAGGCGGCCGGCGGCACCGCCCGGGTCATCGAGTAAGGGATGGCGAACGGCCAGAACGCGGCGGCTGCCGCGGCGAACATCTTCAAGGTGCCGGAGCTGAAGGCGAAGATCCTCTTCACGCTCCTGTGCCTCGCTCTGTATCGGCTCGGCTCCCACATCACGACGCCGGGCGTGAACGTCGTGGCCCTGCAGGCCCTCGCCGGACAGTTCCAGGGCACGATCTTCGGCATCTACGACCTCTTCGTGGGGGGCGGCCTGCAGCGCGCGACCGTCTTCGCCCTCGGCATCATGCCTTACATCTCTGCGAGCATCCTCTTCCAGCTCCTCGCTGCCGTCATGCCGGCGATCGAGAAGCTGCAGAAGGAAGGGGAGGAGGGTCGCCGCAAGCTCACGCAGTGGACGCGATATACCACCGTGGTGCTGTGTATCGGGCAGTCCTACACCTACGCGCTCTTCCTCGAGGCTCAGCCGGGCGCGGTTCTCGATCCCGGTCTCGGATTTCGCCTCCTCACCGTGCTCATGCTTACGACCGGGGGCGTGTTCGTCATGTGGCTCGGCGAGCAGATCACCGAGCGCGGCGTCGGCAACGGCATGTCCCTGCTCATCTTCTTCTCGATTCTGCAGGGCTTCCCGGGAGCGGTGCTCAACACCTTCGAGCTCTACCAGGCCGGCGGCATCTCGCTCATCAAGCTCGCCGCCCTCGCGGCGACGCTCGTGGCCATCATGGCGGCGGTCGTCGCTCTGACGATGGCGCAGCGCAAGATCCCCGTGCAGATCCCGCGGAAGGTCGTGGGCAGAGGCCGGATCCGGGAAGGGCAACGGTCGTTCATCCCCCTGCGGATCAACTCCGCCGGCGTGATGCCGATCATCTTCGCCCAGTCGATCATCATCATCCCGGGGACCCTGGCCGCGTTCATGGGCAATCCCGGGCCGGGCAGCTCCGGCGCCCGGCGTTTCATCTACGAGATGAGCCAGGCGCTCCAGGTGGGGACGGCGTGGTACTACGTGCTGTACGTCGTGCTCATCGTCTACTTCACCTACTTCTACACGTCCATCATCTTCAACCCGACGGACCTGGCGGAGAACCTGAAGCGCCAGGGCGGGTTCATTCCGGGCGTCAAGCCCGGAGCGAAGACGGCGGACTATATCGATCACGTGCTCACGCGGATCACGCTGCCCGGCGCGGTCTACCTGGCGCTGATCGCCGTGCTGCCCTACCTGATCTTCTCGATTTTCGACCTTCAGACCTTTTTCTTCGGCGGCACTTCGCTGCTCATCGTGGTGGGCGTCGCGCTCGATACGATGCAGCAACTCCAACAGCATCTGCTGCTGCGTCAGTACGAGGGATTCATGAAGAAGGGTCGCGTCAAGTATCGCGGCCGACAGCGCTACATGTGATGGGCGCGCGGTTGATCATCATGGGTCCTCCCGGGGTCGGGAAGGGCACCCAGGGCGAGTTTCTGGCCGAACGCTTCGGCGTTCCGCGCCTCTCGACCGGCGACATGATCCGCGCCGCGCTCGAGGCCGGAACCCCGCTCGGCGAGAGGGTTCGAGTCTACTACGAAGCGGGCGAACTCGTGCCGGATGAGGTCGTCCTGGGACTCATCGCCGAGGCGTTCGACGGTTCGGAGGCGAGCGGAGGATTCGTGCTCGACGGATTTCCGCGCACGGTGCCGCAGGCCGATGGCCTCGGCGAACTGCTGGCCGACCGGAGCATCGAACTGGACGCGGTGCTTTCGCTCGAGGCGCCGGAGGAAGAACTCGTTGATCGCATTTCCGGGCGACGGGTGTGCGGAGCGTGCGGCCTCGTGACCCATGTGCGCGCCGTCGGGGCAAACGCGCCCTGCCCGGAGTGCGGAGCCGCTCTTGTCCAGCGCTCGGACGACCGCGCGGAGACCGTTCGCAATCGGCTCGCCGTCTACCGCGCCCAGACCGAGCCCCTGCTCGCCTACTACGCCCGGTCCGAGACGGGACTGACCGCGGTGGACGGCACGGGAACGCTGGAGGCGGTGCGGGATCGCCTCTTCGAGACGTTGCACCTGGCGGAGGTGGCCGGTTGATCCGGCTGAAGTCGGCCGCCCAGATCGACGCCATCGCGGCCGCGGGAGCGATCGTGGCGGAGGTTCTCGAGATGGCGGCGGAGCAGGCCATCCCCGGACGGAGCACCGGGGAGCTGGACGACATGGCGGAGGCGCTGATCCGGGACAACCCGGGCGCGACGCCCGCCTTCAAGGGGTTGTACGGGTTCCCGGCGACGCTGTGCACGAGCATCAACGAGGAGGTCGTACACGGCATTCCGTCGTTCGGGCGTGAATTGGAGTCGGGCGACATCTTGAGCGTGGATGTCGGCGTCAAGCTCGACGGTCTGTTCGCGGACGCGGCCGTTACGATTCCCGTGGGAGAAGTGCTGCCGACGACGGCGCGTCTGCTGGGTGTGACCCGCACGGCGCTTGACGTGGGCATCGAGGCGGCGCGTCCCGGAGCCCAGCTCGGCGATCTGGGCTGGGCGATACAGACGCACGTCGAAGCCGGGGGCTTCAGTGTCATCAGGGAGCTGGTGGGACATGGCGTGGGGGAGGCGCCTCACGAGGAACCGCAGGTTCCGAACTACGGAGTGCGCAACCGCGGGTTTCGGATGCAGGCGGGGCTCGTCATCGCCATCGAGCCGATGGTTAACGCGGGCGGGCCGGAGATCCGTACACTCGACGATGAATGGACGGTGGTGACGGGGGACGGACGCCTCTCCGCGCATTTCGAGCATACCGTGGCGGTGACGTCGGAAGGCCCGCGCGTGTTGACGCGCGTTGCGAGTCCCGCGCGAGCAGCAGGGGAGGCCTGAGTTGGCGAAGGAAGAACCGATCCAGATGACGGGGGAGGTCGCCGAGGCGCTTCCCAACGCGATGTTTCGCGTGGAGTTGGAGAACGGGCATCAGATCGTCTGCCACGTCTCCGGCAAGATTCGAATGAACTACATACGGATCCTGCCGGGGGACCGGGTTGCGGTCGAGCTGTCGCCCTACGATTTGACGAGAGGGCGGATCACGTACCGGTACAAGTGAACCGGCGCAAGCGGTGGTTGTGACGATGGAATTTGTTCGGATCGGTTCAGGCTGGTATTTTGAAGGGTTGCCATCGAACCGCCACGAGAGGACGGTAGCATGAAAGTTCGTTCGAGCGTCAGGCGAATTTGCGAGCACTGCAAGATTATCCGCAGGCGCGGTGTCGTGCGGGTGATCTGCAGTCGAAATCCGAAGTGCAAGCAGCGGCAGGGATAGGCAGGAAACCATGGCACGCATAGCCGGAGTCGATCTCCCGCGGAACAAGCGGATTGAGGTGGGCCTCACATACATCTACGGAATCGGCCACTCGACGGCGCGCAACATCCTGGCCGAAACGGGCGTGGATGGGGATGTTCGCGTCTACCAGCTGTCCGACGACGACGTCAACAAGCTGCGCCGGGTCATCGAGAACCACTACAAGGTCGAGGGTGCGCTGCGTACCGAGACCTCGATGAACGTCAAGCGTCTGATGGACATCGGATGCTATCGCGGGATGCGGCACAGGCGGAATCTGCCCGTGCGCGGCCAGCGAACGCACACCAACGCCCGGACCCGCAAGGGGCCGCGGCGCGCCGTGGCCGGCAAGAAGAAGGCGCCCCGGAAGTAGGGCGCCCGGAAGCAGACGCGACAACCACGTTCGGTCCAAACGGAGGACGCGCAGGGAATGGCAAAGCGGGTAAGAAAGAAGAAGCGCCAGGTCGATGCCGAGGGCGTCGCCCACATCAAGGCGACCTTCAACAATACGATCATCACGATCACGACTCTGACGGGGGACACCGTCGCCTGGGCCAGCGCCGGCAAGGCGGGGTTCAAGGGCTCCAAGAAGTCCACGCCCTTTGCCGCCACCATCGCGGCCGAGACGGTGGGACGCGAGGCCGCCGGCATGGGGATGCGGCGGGTCCACGTGGAGGTGCAGGGCCCCGGGTCGGGACGTGAGTCGGCGATTCAGGCGCTGCAGGCGGCCGGCCTCGCGATCCGTTCGATCAAGGACGTGACGCCGATTCCGCATAACGGATGCCGTCCGCCGAAGAAGCGGAGGGTATAGATGGCTCGCTACACGGGACCCGTTTGCCGGCTGTGCCGGCGCGAGGGAGAGAAGCTCTTCCTCAAGGGGAAGCGCTGTTTCACCGAGAAATGCGCGATCGAGCGACGCGCGTTTCCCCCCGGTCAGCACGGCGGCGGCCGCCGTCGACGGCGCCAGTCGGAGTACGCCGTGCAGTTGCGGGAAAAGCAGAAGGTAAAGCGGATCTACGGACTCGCGGAGAAGCAGTTCCGCTCTCTCTTCACGAAGGCGTCCCGCGTCCCGGGCGTCACGGGCGAGAACCTGCTCGTCGCGCTCGAGAGCCGGCTCGACAATATCGTCTACCGGCTCGGCTTCGCGCCTTCCCGCAAGGCGGCGCGGCAGCTCATTCGGCATCGACACGTGCGGGTCGAAGGGGCGACGGTCGACGTGCCGAGCTATTCCGTGGGGCCCGGCGCGGAAGTGTCGGTGGCGCCGAAGGCACGGAAGTTGCCGGTGGTGATCGAGGCGATCGAGGATCGCCGGTCGCGCGATCAGTTGTCGTGGCTGGGGGTCGACTATGACGCGGCGAGCGGGCGGATGCTCGAGCGCCCGTCCCGGTCCGACATTCCACTCGCCGTCGAAGAACAGTTGATCGTCGAACTCTACAGCAAGTAGGCGCCGCGCGGCCGGCGCGTTCCCCCGCATCCGGCCCGCGGAAGTCGCTGAGCGAAAACAGGGAGTGAAGTGCATATGACGGTGTCGGTAGATCTCGCGGGTCTCGTGCTTCCGGAAGCGATGGAGGAACAGAGGCGATCCCCCAGTGGGGCGCGCGCGTCGTTTCTTCTCCAGCCGCTGGAGCGCGGGTTCGGACACACGATCGGCAACTCGATCCGGCGGATCATGTTGTCCTCGCTTCCCGGGGTGGCCGTTTGGGCCTTCCGGGCGGACGGCGTTCAACATGAACACCAGACGGTCGACGGGGTCGCGGAGGATGTACATCAGATCATCCAGAACCTGAAGCGTCTGGTTCTGGTGATGGACGAGGACAAGGAAGACGCGAAGCTCTCGCTGACGGCGCACAAGGCCGGCCCGGTAACGGCGGAGCAGATCGTGGAGCATGCATCGGTTCAGGTGGTGAATCCGGACCTCGTGCTCTTCACGCTGCAGGAGGACTTGCCCGAGAAACGTCCTCTCACCTTCGACCTGTGGGTGAATCGCGGCCGCGGCTTCGTCATGGCGGAGCACCATGCGCCTCCCGAGGAGACCGAGGCCAGGCGTGACTTCCCGGTCGGGACGATCCGGATAGACGCCGTTTACAATCCCGTGACCCGCGCGAATTTCGATGTAAGGGAGACCCGGGTCGGCCAGCGCACCGACTTCGACCGGCTCGAGGTGGACGTCGAGACGAACGGAGCCCTGAATCCGGCGGAGGCGGTTTCGCAGGCGGCGGAGATCGTCCGGCTGCACCTGTCGTATTTCAGTCAGATGGGGACGGTGCCCACACTGCCGGAGGCCGTCGAGGCGGTTCAGGAGGAGAGGGCGAAGGAGCCGGTCGATTCGGGACTCGTCGAGCTGCTCGAACGCTCGCTCGAGGAGTTCAGCGAGGTCTCGGCCCGCTCGAGGAATACGCTCGAAAAGCAGGGCGTCACGACGCTGGGCGATGTCGTCACACGGTCGCGTGACGATATTCTGGGGCTGGAGAATTTTGGAGAGAAGTCTCTCGAGGAGCTTGCGGAGGTCCTCGGCCGGCACGGACTCCGGTTCGGCATGTCGTTCCTGCGGGATGAAGAGGGGAACCTCTACCTGAAGGAAGATCTGGCGGGGAACGGAGCTCGGAGCGACGATGAGGCATAGAAAGAAGGGGCGGGAACTCAGTCGGACGCGCAGCCATCGGAAGGCGATGCTGCGGAACATGGCGACGAGTCTCATCCTGCACGAGCGGATCCGTACGACCGAGGCGAAGGCGAAGGAGTTGCGGCCGTTCGCCGAAAAGCTCATCACTTTGGCGAAGAGAGGCGATCTGCACAGCAGGCAGCTGGCCGGCCGGCAGATCGCGGACCGCGCCGCGCTGCGGAAGCTCTTCGAGAAGATCGGCCCGCGTTTCGAACAGCGACCGGGCGGATACACGAGGATTCTGAAGCTGGGCGCGCGGAAGGGTGACGGAGCGGAGTTGGCGCTCATCGAATTCACCGATCGCGAGGCGTGAGGAACCGGGAGGAGAGACATGTCCAACAAGGGTGAAGGTGGACTCGGCGTCATCCTGAGCATCGTCGCGCTGGCGGCCATCGGAGGGTTCATGTATTGGCTGAACCTCCAGTCGCGCGACATCGAGGAGGCACGCGCCGCAGCCGAAGCGGCCGAGATCGAGGCGGCCCGTGATCTGGACGCGTCCGACCTCCTGGCCAATCCGCAGGGAGCCGTCAATCGCCGCGTGGTGATCGAAGGAATCCGCGTCGCGACCGGTCTGGGACAGGGCGCGTTTGCTCTCCAGCTTGCCCCGGGCGTCGCCTATCCCGTGCTGTTGGAACCCGATCCGATCCAGATCCTCAGGATGACGGAAACCACGATCTACGGCGGCGACAGCGTCGCCGTCTCGGGGCAGATCTATACATTCAACGATTCGATCGCCGGCGTCTGGGTCGAGTCCGGAGCGGTTCAGGAAGGCATGGGCGAGCTCATTCCATCGTCCCCGACCTTCCTGCTCGCCGACTCCGTGCACGTGCACTGAGCGAATACTGAGCGGGTCATGGCGAATTTCTGTTACGTCTGCGGCAAGGGACCCGGCGTCGGGAACCACGTCAGCAACGCGAACAACAAGCGCAAGCGGCGCTTCATGCCGAACCTCCAGCGGGTGAAGATCGTGGATGGTTCGGGTCGTCGTCGTGTGCTCGTCTGCACGCGGTGCATCAAGGCGGGAAAAGTCGTCAAGGCGTCCTGACACACTAGCAGCGGCGGTCCGGTGATCTCCCCCCCGCTCGCGGGCCAGCATGTGCTCGTCACGCGGCCCGCCGAGCAGGCCGAAGGCTTCCGCACCCTCCTGGAGGCCGCGGGGGCGACCGTAACGACGGCGCCGACCATCCGGTTGATCCCTCCATCCGATCCGGGGGCGCTAAGGCGGGCGGCCGCACGGCTGGCCGAGTACGACTGGATCGTGCTGACGAGTGTGAACGCCGTCCACCGCCTGGGAGAGGCTGCATCGAAGGCGGACTCGATGAGCGCGCCGGCGGCGGGCCGGTTCGCAACCGTGGGTCCGGCGACCGCGGGCGCGCTGCGCGCGCTCGGAGTGGCGGAGTGCCTCGTGCCGGCGGTCTATCGCGGCGAGGCGCTCGCCGAGGAGATCGTCGCGGCGACGGGTCCGGGGAGCCTGTCGGATGCGCGGATCCTGCTCGTGCAGGCCGAGCGGGGCCGACCCGTGCTGCGGGAACGGCTCGTCGCCTCCGGAGCGCGGGTCGATGTCGCCCCGGCCTACGACGTGGAGGTCAACCGGGACGTGCGCGACGCTCTCAGCGAGTTCATCGAACTGGGTCGCGGTGACTGGCTGACCTTCACGGCCTCGTCCGCTGCCCGTGCCTTCGTGGAACTCGTCGGCGCGCAGACCGGCGGCGCTCTCGTGGCGGCCATCAGTCCCGTGACCGCATCGACGCTCTCCGGACTCGGTCTGCCGGTGCACGTCGTGGCGGCCACCCACTCGATGCCCGGGCTCGTGGACGCTCTGGTTGCGTCCGCTGCCCGCCCCGGCCGTTTCGCGGCGACTCACGGCCATGCCTGAAGCCTCGTTCCCCGTCTCCCGGCTGCGCCGTCTGCGTCGCACGGCCGCCCTGCGCGAACTCGTGCGGGAGACACGGCTTGAGGCCTCCGATCTCATCTACCCCATGTTCATCCATGACCGGGGACCGCCCCGGCAGCCGATCCCTTCGATGCCCGGCATCGACCGCCTGAGCGTCGAGACGGCCGTCGAGGAAGCCGGCGCCGCGTTCGACGAAGGGATAAAGGCCGTCCTCTTGTTCGGCCTGCCCGCAAGCAAGGATGCGCGAGGTTCGAGCGCGGACGAGCCGGACGGCGTGATCCAGCGTTCGCTGCGGGCGCTTCGCCGCGCGCTTCCCGATCTGGTCCTGATCACCGATGTCTGCATGTGCGAATACACGGATCACGGCCACTGCGGGCTCCTCGACGGCGACCGCGTCGCGAACGACCCGACGCTTGAGCGGCTCGCCACTCAGGCCGTAACTCACGGGGCCGCGGGGGCGGACATCGTCGCGCCATCGGACATGATGGACGGTCGGGTCGGAGTGATTCGCGCCGCGCTCGACGAAGCGCACCTCGAGGACGTGGCCATACTGTCCTATGCCGCGAAGTACGCGAGCGTCTTCTACGGCCCTTTCCGGGATGCGGCGGACTCCGCACCCGCCTTCGGGGATCGGCGCGGGTATCAGATGGATGTGCGGAACGCGGATGAGGCGATCCGCGAGGTCCGGTTCGACATCGCCGAAGGGGCGGATCTCGTGATGGTGAAACCGGCGCTGCCGAATCTCGACATCATCCGGCGAGTGAAGGATGAGTTCCGGATGCCCACCGCCGCGTACCAGGTGAGCGGAGAATACGCGATGATCGAGGCTGCAGGTGCCCGTGGCTGGCTCGACGCGGAAGCGGCCAGCCTGGAAGCGGTCCTGGCCATCCGGCGTGCGGGGGCGGACCTGGTCGTGACCTATGCCGCGCGACGCCTCGCGCGGGCACTCTAAGTCTCGTGTCCGACGACGCCCGTCGCTCGATGGGGTGCCTCCGGTGAGGGTCCTCGTGACGGGCGGCGACGGGTTCGTCGGACAGCACCTGGTCGACCATCTGCTGGGCCACGGATACGAGGTGACGGCGACGATGCTCGGGGAGGCACCCTCCGCCGGGACCCTTTCACCGGCCGCCCTCGCGGCGGCCGATTGGACGCGGCTCGATGTGCGAGACTCCGACGCCGTTGCCTCCGTCGTGCATGCCGTCCGTCCGCGCCGTGTCTTCCACCTTGCCGGCTTCTCGTCGGGCGCCGAGGCCGGCAGGCGGTCCCGCGAAGCTCTCGCGGTGAACGGCGCGGGCACGCTGAGCCTCGTTGAGGCGATCGCGCGAGCTCCCGTGGACGTGCAGGCCGTTGTCGTGGCGGGTTCCGGGGACGCGTACGGCGGCGGCGGTGGACCGATGGGAGAGCGGACGCCACTTCGGCCGAGGAGCGTGTACGGCGCGACCAAGGCCGCCCAGGATGTTCTCGCGCGCGGAGCGGGCGCGGCGCTGGGCGTACGCGTGGTCGTCGCACGGCTCTTTCCGCTCGTCGGTCCCGGCCAGCGCCCCGCGTTCGTACTCCCGAGCTTCTGCCGTCGTGCCCTCGCGATTCAGCGAGGAACGGCGGAGCCGCGGCTCGCCGTGGGAAATCTGGCTGTGGCGCGCGACTTCACGGATGTGCGCGATGGCGTCCGGGCGCTCGCGGGCATCGCGGACCTCGACGGGACGCCCCACATGGCGTACAACGTGTGCTCCGGGATCGCGACGAAGATCCACCGTCTGCTCGAGTGGGTGCTCGAGAGGGCGGAAATCGAGCCGGAGATCGTGCGCGATCCGGCCCTTGTGCGGCGCGGAGAACCCGAAGTCGTCGTCGGTGACCCCGCGCGGCTGCGGGCCGCGACCGGGTGGCGCGCGGCGCGCGACCTGCGGGCCTGCGTACACGCCACCATGGACTGGGTCGCGACCTCCGGCGCGGCCTGACGCCGAGCCCCTGAACGAAGGACGACGGAGATCTCGATGGAAATCACCGTGATCGGCACCGGATACGTTGGACTCGTGGCGGGGTCCTGTCTGGCCGGATCCGGGAACCGTGTCACCTGCGCCGACGTTGACGAAGAGAAGATCCGGCGTCTGAACTCCGGAGACGTCCCCATCTACGAGGCCGGCATCGAGCGCCTCATCTCGGAGGGCCTCGCCGCTGGACGGCTTCGATTCACGACGGACGCGGCGGAGGGCATCACGACGGCCGACGTGATCTTCGTCGCCGTGGGTACGCCGCCCGGTCAGGACGGGCTGGCGGACCTCGATTTCGTGCTGGACGCGGCTCGCGTGATCGGCGACCACCTGCGTCCCGGCGCCGTCGTCGTCATGAAGAGCACCGTACCCGTCGGGACGAACGACATCGTGCGAGCCGAGATCGCCCGACGGACCGATCTGCCCTTCCACATGTGTTCCAACCCCGAGTTCCTCAAGGAAGGAGACGCGGTGGGGGACTTCCTTTACCCCGACCGGGTCGTCTGCGGCGTGGACTCGGACCGCGCCCGGCGCTGCATGGAGGAGCTCTACGAACCCTTCGTCCGCTCCGGGAACCCGCTGATCTTCATGGACATCGCCTCGGCGGAACTGACCAAGTACGCGGCAAACGCGATGCTCGCCGCCCGGATCAGCATGATGAACCAGTTCGCGGAACTCTGCGAACGAACCGGAGCCGACATCGAGCGCGTCCGCCGTGGCGTGGGCTCGGACCCCCGCATCGGCTCGGCCTTTCTCTATGCCGGCACGGGGTATGGCGGCAGCTGCCTTCCCAAGGACGTGCGGGCGATCATCCGTTCCGCGGAAGAGCAGGGGGTCGACCTCGGCATCCTGAGGTCCGTGGCCGCCGCGAACGATCGCCAGACCACCGTCCTCGTCCGGAAAATCCGGGAGCGGTTCGGCGACGATCTCGCCGGCCTGCGCTTTGCGCTCTGGGGGCTTGCGTTCAAGCCTCGCACGGATGACATGCGCGAGGCGCCCTCGCGCGCGGTCGCCGAGGCGCTGTGCGAACGGGGAGCGTCGGTCGTCGCGCACGATCCCGCCGCCATGGAACAGTCGCGCGAGTTCTATCTGGGGGACGCCGTGGAGTACGCGGCGGACGAGTACGAGGCGCTCGACGGGGCGGACGCGCTCGTCGTCGTGACGGAATGGCTCCAGTACCGGCGTCCCGACTGGTCCCGGTTCGCGAAGCGCATGGCCCGCCCCATCGTATTCGACGGGCGCAACGTGTTCGAACCGGACCGCATGGCTTCGCGGGGGTTCGAGCACTACCCGGTCGGGCGGCGGCAGATCGGTCCGGCGGAGATCGCATGAGGCTGGTCGTCACCGGCGCCGCCGGCTTTCTCGGTTCGCACCTCACCGACCGCCTCCTCGCCGAGGGACACTCGGTCGTCGGCATCGACAGCCTGATCACGGGAACGCGGCGCAATCTCGCCCATCTGCGGGATGAACCGAGGTTCGCGTTTCTCGAGCGGGACGTGTCGGAGCCCATCGAGATCGAGGAGGAGATCGAAGGGGTCTTCCACTTCGCCTCGCCGGCCAGCCCGGTCGACTACCTTCGTTTCCCGATCCAGACGCTGAAGGCGGGCGCCCTGGGCACGCGCAACGCCCTGGGCCTGGCCAGAGCGAGCGGCGCCCGGCTGCTGCTCGCGTCCACCTCGGAGGTCTACGGAGATCCGCTCGTCCACCCGCAGCCCGAAACATACTGGGGCAACGTGAACCCGATCGGTCCGCGCTCCGTGTACGACGAGGCGAAGCGCTTCGCCGAGGCCCTCACGATGGCCTACCACCGCGAGTACGGCGTGGATACGCGCATCGTGCGAATCTTCAACACCTACGGCCCGCGCATGCGTCCGGACGATGGCCGGGTCGTCTCGAACTTCGTCGTCCAGGCGCTCCGGGGGGAGCCGCTCACCATCTACGGAGACGGCTCCCAGTCGCGGAGCTTCTGTTATGTGTCCGACCTTGTGGAGGGGATCTGGCGCCTCTTCAACGCCGATATCCATGCGCCGGTGAACCTGGGCAATCCCGGCGAGTATACGATCCGCGCCCTGTCCGATCTCGTGCTCGCGACCGCGGAATCCGCGTCCACGGTCGAGGTCCGTCCGCTGCCCGACGACGACCCGAGAATGCGCTCTCCGGACATCTCTCTCGCCTCCGCCCGGCTGGACTGGACGCCCCGAATCCCGCTCGAGGTCGGCCTGCAGCGAACGGTCGAGTATTTTCGGGAGGTGCTTCCCGGGGCGGCACGCGAATGATCGTACAGGAGGGAGGCGAGGAGGAGATGGGGCGAGCCCGGGTCTCCGTGGTCATGCCGGTGTACAACGAGGAGGCGACGCTCGAGGCGATCGTCCGGCGCGTGAAGGAGGTGGCCCCGGACGTGGAACTCGTCGCGGTCGACGA
This sequence comes from Candidatus Palauibacter polyketidifaciens, assembly GCF_947581785.1. NCBI lineage: Bacteria > Pseudomonadati > Gemmatimonadota > Gemmatimonadia > Candidatus Palauibacterales > Candidatus Palauibacteraceae > Candidatus Palauibacter > Candidatus Palauibacter polyketidifaciens. The sequence continues at coordinate 21,475 of NZ_CANPVO010000051.1, forward strand.
CGGCTCGGCCGACGCATCCGCGTCGATCCTGAACCGGCTGGAAGCGGAAGGGCTGGTCGACCGGGTCCTCGCGCACGAGCGGAACCAGGGAAAGGGCGCGGCGCTTTCCACCGGGTTCCGGGGCGTCAGCGGCGATATCATCATCATCCAGGATGCCGATCTCGAGTACGACCCCGCCGAGTATCCGCGTCTCCTGGAGCCGATCCTCGCCGGCCGAGCGGATGTCGTCTACGGGTCGCGATTCATGGGGGGGCAGCCGCACCGGGTCCTCTACTACTGGCACTACGTGGGGAACAGGTGGCTGACTCGGCTGTCGAACATGATGACGAACCTCAACCTCACGGACATGGAGACGTGCTACAAGTGCTTCCGCCGGGAAGTGATCGAGCAGCTCACGATCGAGGAGCGGGCCTTCGGCGTCGAACCGGAGATCACGGCGAAGGTCGCCATGGGTGGCTGGCGCGTGTATGAGGTGGGGATCTCGTACGCGGGACGGACGTATGCGGAGGGCAAGAAGATCGGGTGGCGCGATGGCGTTTCCGCGCTGCGCTGTATCTTTCTGTACGGGCTCGTGCGGCGCTGGACGCGCAGGGGCGGGCCGCGCGCCTCGAGCGAGGCAACCGGCGACATCCGTGGCGGCGTCGAAAGCGGGGAGAGTTGAGACATTCGGGGAACGAAGGCCGGCAGGGGCGTCCATGGTGACCGTCCGACAGTGGATCGTTCAGGGGACCGCCGGGGTCCTGGCGGCGCTTGCGGTTGCGGCGTGCGAGGATCCGGTGGACCGGTCCGTCGTGCGCGGGGATCGATACCTGGCCGTCGGGGACGCGGACATGGCGATCGCCGAGTACCTCCTCGCCCGGCGCGTGAGCGGGGACACGGACGACCTCCTCCTGCGGCTCGGGCAGGCCCATGCCGCGCGCGGCGATGTCGACGAGGCGCTCACGGTCTACGAGACGCTTGCGGAGCGCGACCCCCGGCTGCGTCATCAGGCGGCGGCCTCGCTCGCCGGACTCGCGTGGTCCGCGCAGGAGCGGGGGGCGGCCGAGAACATGTCCCGCGCGCTCCAGCCTCTGGTCGATTGGGGACTGGGCTATCTTCCCGCCGACCTCCAGCGCTCCCTGGCCGCCTATCATGCGGCCGAGGGTGACTACGCACGTGCCCTTTCGCTGCGCCTCGCGCTCCTCGCCGGGGAGGGGGAGCCGGAGCCGGCGGTGCTGTACGATGTCGGCCTCGCGTATGAACAGCTCGGCGCATGCACTCGCGCGCTGCCCTTCTATCGGAGTTTCCTCGAGGCGATGGAGGAAAGCCGCTCGAACCCCGAGGACGCCCGCTACCGCTACGGGAATTGCCTCTACGTGTCCGCGGCTGAAGACCGGGCGGAGGGCCGCCCCGCGGCCGCCCTCGAGAAGCTGACCGAAATGGTCGAGCTCGGTGAGCCGCGGACGCACATGGTCGAGGCGCACTTCCTCATCGGCGAACTCCACCTCGCGCTCGGCCAGACGGACGAGGCGCTCGTCAACTACGCCCGCGTGCTGGAACTGAACCCGACGCGCACACACGCTCTCGTCCGGCGGGCGGAGGAGCGGATCCGACAGATCCGCTTCGGCTTCGAATGAGGCTCCCGGCCGGGATGGCGCCGCGCGAGGCGCGCCGCGGAGTGCTCGCCGCCGCGGTCCTCATGCTCACGGGCTGTTCGAGTTCCGGGCCCCCGGGCGACCTGGCGCCGCCGGATCTCTTCCAGTGGGCGCAGGATCGTTTCGACGCCGAGGAATACCGGAGAGCGGCCGACGGCTTCCTCGCCTTCATGGTCCGCGATCCCCTGAATCCGCTCGTCGACAGCGCGCAGTACCTCGCAGCCGAGGGCCAACTCCGGGCGGGCAACGAACTCGACGCCGTGGAGGAGTTCCGGCGCATGGCCACGAACCGGCCCAACAGTCCCCTCGCGGACGACGCCCAGCTGGGGCTGTGCCGGGCGTACCTCGCGGCCTCGCCCCGGGTGACCCTCTCCCAGGAGTTCACACGGCGGGCCCTGGACGAGTGCGAGCGGTTGTTGCAGTTCTTCCCAACGACCCCCTTCCGCGAGCAGGCTGAAGGCCTGATCGCGGAAGCGCGCGCCAAGCTGGCCGAGAAGAGCTACGAAATCGGGAAGTACTACCAGGATCGCATGAGATTGCCGGAGTCCGCGATCGTCTATTTCGAAAAATCGCTGGCCGACGAGCCGACCGGGGCATTCCTGCCGGACCTCCTGTTGCGATTGTATCGCAGTTACAGCCAGGTGGGGTTCGAAACCGAGGCCGGAACCATGAGGGAGCGGCTGCTGTCGGAGTTTCCCGAGTCCGAGGAAACCCGGTTGCTGTTGGCGGACGAAGATCCGGCGGCGGAGGAGGACCGCGCGGGGGATGCCGGGTCCCGTCGCTGAAGTCCCGGCGGCCGGCCGGCGGACGGGCATCCTCGGCGGGAGCTTCGATCCTCCGCACATGGGCCATGTGTCCGTGGCGCGTGATCTTGTCGAAGTGCTGCGCCTCGACCGCCTGCTCGTGATCCCCGCGGGCGATCCGCCGCACCGGCAAGTCACGCTCCCCGCGGAGGTTCGCCTCGACCTCACGCGCCGGGCCGTTGCGGGCCTGCCCGGCATCGAAGTCAGCCCGATGGAGATCGAGCGGGCCGGTCCCTCCTACACCGTGGACACGCTGGAAGCCCTCGCGCGGCGCTTTCCTTCCGACCGGCTCGTCCTCGCGATGGGCGCGGACCAGTTTGCGGCGATCCACCGCTGGGACCGCTGGCGCCGGATTTCGGAGCTGGCCCGCATCGCGGTGATGCCGCGGGGCGGCCGGGAGCCCGCACCCTCCCCGGAATCGACGCCGATCGAGTATGTTGTCGCGAACGTCACGCGAGTGGATATCTCGGCGAGCCGGATCCGGCAGCGCCTCGAGGAGGGCCGTTCGGTCCACCTCCTCGTTCCGGAAACGATCCGACACCATGTCGAGCGCGCCTGGGCCGGACGCCCCGCGCGCCATGTAACCCAGTGAGCCCCGGATGTTGAAGAACGTCGTCACGCAGGTCTTCGGAACGCGCTTCACGCGCGAGATGAAGCGCATGCGGCCGATCATTGCAAGAATCAAGGAACACGAATCGCGGCTCGCGGATCTCCCGGAAGACGCTCTCAAGGCGCAGACGGGGAAGTTCCGGGCGATCATCGCGGAGCGGACCGCCGAGTTCGAGGAGGCCGTCGAGGCGCTGCGGGAAAAGCGTCGCTTCACCGAGAATCCGGCGCGGCGCGCCGATCTCACCGAACGGATCGCGGCGACGGAGGGCGAACTCAACGAGGCGCTGCAGGCCGTGCTCGATGAGGTTCTGCCCGAGGCGTTCGCAACCGTGCGGGAGGCGTGCCGGCGACTCCTCGGGGCGGAGATCGAGGTCACGGGGAACGAAATGGCGTGGGACATGGTCCCCTACGATGTGCAGCTCATCGGAGGGATCGTTCTCCACGAAGGGAAGATCGCCGAGATGGCCACCGGTGAGGGGAAGACGCTCGTGGCCACGATGCCGCTGTACCTCAACGCCCTCCCCGGCCGGGGCGTCCACCTCGTCACCGTCAACGACTATCTCGCCAGACGTGACGCCCAGTGGATGGGCACGGTCTTCGACTATCTCGGCCTCACGGTGGGGGTGCTCGAGGATACGGCGCCGGGAAGCGTCGAGCGGCGGGCCGCCTACCAGGCCGACATCACCTACGGGACGAACAACGAATTCGGGTTCGACTACCTGCGCGACAACATGGTGATCGAACTCCGTCATCGCGTACAGCGCGGACACGCGTACGCGATCATCGACGAGGTCGACTCGGTGCTCATCGATGAGGCCCGCACGCCCCTCATTATCTCCGGACCCGCCGGTCGCGACGAACGCGACGTGTACCAGCGGCACAACGCTCAGGTGGCCGCGATCGCCCGCAGGCAGACGCGGATCGTCAACAGTCTCGTGGCCGAGGGGACGAAGCTGCTCGAAGAGGCCGGAGCCGACGAGGATACGGAGCAGCGCCGGGACGCGGGGCTCAAGCTGCTCGCGGCGCAGCGCGGCGCGCCGAAGAACAAGCGGCTGCTCAAGCTGAAGACGCGCTCCGGCGTCAAGCAGCTCATTCAGCGGACGGAAGCCGACCTCATGCGGGAGAAGCGGCTTCCCGAGATCGATGAAATGCTCCTCTTCTCGATGGACGAGAAGGGGCAGACGATCCAGCTGTCCGAACAGGGCCTCGACGTGCTCTCGCCCGACGACCCCGAGACGTTCGTCGTCCCCGACATCTCGGAGGATGTCCAGGACGTGGAGGACGACGAGTCGCTGACGACGGACGAGAAGCGCGGCGAGATCGAACGTCTCGAACGCGAATACGCGGAGAAGTCGGAGAAGATCCACGTCATCCACCAGCTCGTGAAGGCGTACTCCCTGTACGAGAAGGACGTGGAGTACGTGGTGGAGAACGGCGAAGTCCTGATCGTCGACGAACACACCGGCCGCAAGATGCACGGGCGGCGCTGGTCGGACGGGCTCCACCAGGCGGTCGAGGCGAAGGAGAAGGTCAAGGTGCGGGGCGAGACGCAGACGCTCGCCACGATCACGATCCAGAACTACTTCCGGATGTACGACAAGGTGGCCGGGATGACCGGCACCGCCGAGACGGAAGAGGGCGAGTTCCACGCGATCTACGGCCTCGAGGTCGTCGTCATCCCCACGAACCGGCCGGTGCGGCGACTGGATCACGACGACGTGATCTTTCAGACGAAGAAGGAAAAATACGCCGCGCTGATCGAGGAGATCGAACGGATCAACGGCGAGGGCCTTCCGATCCTCGTGGGGACGACGAGCGTGGAGGTGTCGGAGGTCATCGCCCGCATGCTGAAGCGGCGCGGCCTCGCCCACGAGGTGCTGAACGCCAAGCAGCACGCCCGGGAAGCGGAGATCGTCCGCAACGCGGGCCAGCCGGGCGCGATCACGATCGCGACGAACATGGCCGGACGCGGCACCGACATCAAACTCGCCTCGCCGTGCGTGCAGTGCGACGTGTGCGGGATCCGGTCCGACACCCCGGCGTTCGGCCGTACCGACGAGGAACCGGACCTGTCGCGAGCCGAGATCAAGGAGCGGGGGTGCGAGGAGGAGCCGCCCTGCGGACTCCAGATCCTGGGTACGGAGCGCCACCAGTCCCGCCGCATCGACCGCCAGCTTCGGGGCCGTTCCGGACGCCAGGGGGATCCCGGGGCCAGCCTCTTCTTCCTGTCGCTCGAAGACGACCTCATGCGGCTCTTCATGCACGAGCGCGTGGCGAAGATCATGGATCGCCTGGGCGTGCAGGAGGGCGAAGTCATCAGCCACCCGTGGATCACGAAGTCCGTCGAGCGCGCGCAGAAGCGGGTCGAGACGCAGAACTTCGACGCGCGCAAGCGACTGCTGGACTACGACGACGTGATGAACCAGCAGCGGGAGGTCGTCTACGACCTCCGCCTCTATGCGCTCGAGGGCGGAGAAGACCTCAAGGGCGAGACGTGGGAGATGATCGAAGAGGCGATCCGCGAGGAGATGGACGCCTACGTGCCCGAGGAGAGCTCGCACGACCAGTGGAACCTCCCGGGACTGCGGGAGCACCTCCTCATCGAGTACTTCCTGCACAACGAGTTCCTGCCCAGGGTCGGAGCGGACCGCGGGGAGGCGTCCGAGACGGAGAAGGAAGCGAGCGCCGACAACTGGGCCGGAACCGGCGAGTTGTACGATGCGGTGATCGAGAGCGCCCACGAGCAGTTCCGCGCCAAGCTCGAGAGTTTCGACGAACACTGGGAGCAGGTCCTGCGCTTCATCGTGCTGTCGGTGCTGGACGAGAAATGGAAGGACCACCTCTACGACCTCGACCATCTGCGCTCTTCGATCCAGTTCCGGTCGTGGGGGCAGAAGGACCCGCTCGTCGAATACAAGAAGGAGGCGTACGAGATGTTCGTGAGCCTGATCACGGACATCAGGCAGACGGTGGCGAATCGCTTCTTCCGCGTGCGCATCGAGCGCCGGCCGCCGCTTCCGCCGCCGGCGCCGCAGATCACCGGCATGAGCGGTCCCGTGGAGCCGGGCGGCGGCGCCGCGAGCGGGGTGGCCCCCGGCCGGGGAGCGGCGCCCGCGCCGGCCGCCGCGTCCGGCGAGCCCCCCGCGGGCGAGCCGGCGTTTTCGGCGACCGGCGTCGCGGCCTCCGCCGCAGTGCAGGAACTGGCCCCCGATGACACCGCGGCCCGCGCAGCCCTCCGCGCCGGCCAGCAGCCCCGCCGGACGGGCGCTCCGGCGACGGCCACGAAAGCCCCCGGGCGGAACGAGCCGTGTCCCTGCGGGAGCGGCCGGAAGTACAAGAAGTGCTGCGGCCGTCCCCGCTGAGATCGCCGACAGCGACGCGGATCGCGCGGGTAGCCGTGCGTCGCGGCATGTTCGTCGTCGCGGCGGTACTCGCGTTGGGATGCGGCGGAGAAGGGGAGCCCGCGGAGGCGGCGGATCCGCCCGGCGCGGCCGCAGCCCCGGACGCGGCCGGTTCCGTCTCGGAGCCGGATCTGTCGGCCGTGTACGCGGCCGACGCGGTCGATGTGGCGCTGCTCGAGTACGCGATCGGCATGCCGTCGAGACTGCCGGCGGGGCCTACGGTGCTCCGCCTCAGCAACCAGGGCTTCGAGATGCACAACCTCAAGCTCGTGGACCCCGCGAGCGGGGAGGTTCTCTGGGAGACCGAGACGGACGTGAATACCGGGGAGGTTCGTCTCGTCGAACTCGAACTCTCTCCGGGGAGCTACACCGTGGTGTGCGATGTGGCCGGTCACGACAGCCGCGGGATGCTCATGACGCTCACCGTGGAGGCAGCGCCGGCCCCCTGACCGTGCCCTGACCACGCCCGGCCATCTCCCGGCGGGCCGCCAACCGGAAGGAGCGACCGGCTTGTACCTGAGATACGTGCCCCCGATGGGGATCTACGAGACTCTGTACGCCTTCCTGGGGGCGTTCGGTACCTACATGGGCGAGCCCGGCACAAACCCCTGGAGCCAGGGATTCCCGCGCACGGTCGCCCTGCCGGACGGCCCGGCACTTCCGTCGACCGTGACCGTGACCTCCGAGCACCGCAAGTATCCCAAGGCGTGGGGGCTCCCGGCGCTGAGGGAGGCGATCGCGGCCTACTACCGGCAGTCGTACGGCGTGGAGATCACGGCGGAGAACGTGATGGTGTTCGCGGGCGGGCGTCCCGCGATCGTGGCGCTTCTGCTCTTCCTCGAACCCGACATCGAGGTCCGCCTCGCGTCCACGGAATACACCCCGTACTACGATGTCCTCGAGCGGCTGCGACGCCCCTACCACCTCGTGCACAGCGGCGCGGACAACGGCTTTCGGCCCCCGATCCCGGCCTATACGGCACCGCGGGAGGGGCGCACCCTGATGCTGCTGAGCAATCCGTGCAATCCGACCGGCGTGACGCGGACCGGCGAGGAACTGGCGGCGCTCGTGGAGGCCAGTGCTCTGGACGGCATGGGGCTCCTCGTCGACGAAGCCTATGAGCTTCTCCACGACAAGCCGGTGAGCGCCCTCGCGCACGTCGACGACATCGAGCGCGGCAACCTGTTCGTCGTCGGCGCCGCCACGAAGGGCCTGCAGGCGCCTGGCATCCGCATCGGATGGGCCGTGGCGGCGAAGCGGCACATCGAAGTGCTCTCGAACTTCTCCTCGTTCGGGATGGGCGGCGTGTCCCATCCGTCACAGTGCTACGCCGTCGAACTCCTGGACCCCGAGCGCATGCTCCACGTCCGGGAAGCCGTCCCCGCCTTCTATGCCATGCAACGCGAGCGCTACGGTCGCGCCTTCGAGGATCTCGGCCTCGAACTCTTCTCGGGAGACGGTGGCTTCTATCACTGGTGCCGGCTCCCGAACGGATGGACCGCCCAGCGGCTGAACGAGCGCCTCTTCACGCGCGGGGCCGCGATCCTCAAGGGTACCGACTGCGACATGGAGCGCCTCGGCGACGATTCGCCGCTGTCGAGCTTCTTCCGGTTCTCCTTCGGCCCGCTCGCCCCGGAGTCGTTCGAGGCGGACATCGCCCTCCTTGGCGAGACGCTGCGCGAGATGCGATCCTGAGCGTACGGCGGCCCGGATGGCCGCCGTGGCAGGCTGCCGGATCTCGCGGTTCCCGCGCGATCCGGCGACCGGAAACAAGAGGATGTTCGATGACGATGACACGACGTGAATTCGCGGGGACCACGCTGACCGTGGCGGGCGCTGCGGCCCTCCCGGCGGCAGGGGCCGCAGCATGCGCGGGGGAGACCCGACCATCGACCGATTCCGAAGCGGACGCGGCCGCAGGCGCGGCCCGGCCCGGGCGGCTGCTCATCCTGGGCGGCACCGGCTTCATCGGCCCGCACATGGTGCAGCACGCCCTCGCACGAGGACACGAGGTCACCCTCTTCAACCGCGGGCGCACGAACCCCGGTCTCTTTCCCGGCGTCGAGACCCTCATTGGGGACCGCGACGGGGCGCTCGACGCGCTGCGGGGGAAGGAATGGGATTACGTCATCGACAACAGCGGCTACGTCCCGCGCCTGGTGCGCGACTCGGGCAGCCTCCTGCGCGATGCCGTCGGCCGGTACCTGTTCACCTCCACCGGCTCCGTGTACGACTTCGATCAGGACGAATTGCCGGAGGATGCGCGGCTACTCGAGGTGGCGGACCCGGAGAGCGAGGACGTAGGACGGTACTACGGGGAGCTGAAGGTGCTGTGCGAGGAGGCGGTGCGGGAGATCTACGGCGACCGCGGCACGGTCACCCGTCTGCACGTCGTCGCGGGGCCGGGAGATCCCACCGACCGCTTCACCTACTGGCCGGTCCGGGTCCACCACGGGGGAGAAGTGATCGCGCCGGGCGACATGGACAACCCGGTGCAGTTCATCGATGTGCGGGATCTGGCCGAGTTTTGCATGCACCTGCTGGAGGAGGACACCGGCGGGACCTTCAACGTCGCCGGGCCGACGCTCGACGGGACCCGGATGGACGAGTTCCTGTACGGAATCCGCGCCGTCACGACGTCCCGCGTGTCGTTCACATGGGTGGACGAAGCCTTCCTCCGGAACCGGGAGCCGCCCGTGCGCTTCCCCCTCTGGTACTCGCATCGCGGCCCGACGCGGGGATTGGCGCAGGTCCGCTCGCACCGGGGCGTCGAGGCGGGGCTGCGCTTCCGTCCCCTCGCCGTCACCGCGCGCGAGACGCTCGACTGGTTCCTGGGCGAACCGGAAGAACGCCGGGAGCAACTCCAGTTGAACCTCGACCGCGACGCGGAGATCCTCGCGGACTGGAAGAACCTGTAGATGCCGCTAAAGGCCCTCGGTCGGAGGGTCGCGCTTGTACCGTATGATAGCACTTGCTATCATCGCACATCGGTTCCCGTCTTGACGGAACGAGAGGTACGATGGAAAAGGTACAGATCAACGTCCGGGTGGATGCCGCCGTGAAGCACGCGGTGGATGGATACTGCAAGCCGAGGGGCGTCGCCATGAATCACTTCGTGCAGGAGGCGCTGCTCGATCGCCTGGAGGAGCTTGAGGACATCGAGGATCTGAAGAAGATCAGGCACGAACCTACCCGCCCGTTGGCGGACGTCCTCAGAGAACTCGGCATCGATGGCTCGTTATGAGATCGAGATCTCACGAACGGCGGAGAAACAGCTTCGCAAGCTTCCCCGCGCGGATCGGGAGCGGGTGGCGCACAGGATGTCGAGTCTGGCGCTCGACCCCTACCCGCGGGGAACGAGGAAACTCGCGGGCTATGACGATGTCTTCCGCCTGCGCGTGGGACGCTGGCGGATTCTCTACAGCGTCGGCACGCAGACCCTGATCATCATCATCCTGAAAATCGGGCACCGCGGCGACATCTACCGTTAGCGAAGGCTGTAGCCGGCGCCAGGACCGGCCTCCGGCACTTAGACAAGAGGATGTTCGATGGCGAGAACGGGAGCGGGGCAGCCCGCAAGCGTGGACCAGTCGGACCGGGTCGTGCCCATCAACCTCCGACAGAGCGGACGTACGCCGGTCGAACTGCTCATCTCCACCCGCGTCCGGAAGTCGCCCTACTGGCACCTTTCCCACGAGGCGGGCTGCTGGCGGGCCACGACCTACAACCGCGTGTACCACCCCCGCGGCTACGTGCGGCCCGAGGATGGGGGCGCCGCGGTGGAGCACGAGGCGCTCACCCGCCGCGTCACGATGTGGAACGTCGCCGTGGAGCGGCAGATCCGGGTCCAGGGGGCGGATGCGGAGGCTTTCGTCGACTACGTGATCACGCGCGATGCGACCCGGATCGATCCGATGCGCGCGCGGTACGTCATCCTGTGCAACGAGCGCGGCGGGATCCTCAACGACCCGGTCCTCCTGCGGCTCTCCGGGGACGAGTTCTGGTTCTCGCTCGCCGACTCCGACCTGATGTTCTGGCTCCAGGGCGTGAGCGTCGGGCTCGGCATGCGCGTAGAGATCGATGAGGTCGATGTCTGTCCCCTGCAGATCCAGGGGCCGAGATCGCTCGATCTCATGGTCGACCTTGTGGGCGATGCGGTGCGGGACATCCCCTACTACGGGCTCCTGGAGGCGGAGATCGGCGGCTGCTCCGTCGTGGTCTCGCAGACCGGGTTCTCCGGGGAGAAGGGGTACGAGATCTACCTGAGGGACGCGACGCTGCACGCGGAGAAGTTGTGGAGCGCCGTGCTGGAGGCGGGGAAGGCGCACGAACTGATGGTCACGGCCCCCGGGCACCAGCGCCGCATCCAGGCCGGGATTCTCTCCTGGGGACAGGACATCGACCACGAGACGAGCCCCTTCCAGTGTAATCTCGCCTACCAGGTGCCGCGCGAGAAGCCCGGCGACTACATCGGGCGCGCCGCACTGGAGCGCCAGCGTGCCGAGATCGAGGCGGGACGCACCCCGTTCGCCCTCGTGATGGTGGGGATGAAGCTGGGCGGCAGGCCGATCGACGACTATGCGCCCGACTTCTGGCACGTCTCGCGCGCGGACGGCGGCGATCCGGTGGGGTACCTCACGTCTCCGTGGTACGCGCCCGAGTTGGGCAGCAACATCGCCCTCGGGTACGTCCCGCCCGCCGAAGCCGCCATCGGCACGGAACTCGCGGTGTGGCTCCCGGACGAGTACGCGAGCGAGCGTGGCAAGCCCGATTCCGCCCGCGTGTGCGAGGTCCCTTTCCGCCCGTCCGCGAACCCGAGCACCCGCGAGGTCGCCCTCGCCCAGGGCCGCGACGCGGCGAGGTAGCCCGGTGCTCGGAGGCCGGGGCGCCGCGGCCTCCCCGGGTTACGATCTCATGCGGGTCCCGGTCGGGTCGAAGAGCGCGGTATCGGTCGCCACGGTGACCGGGAAGGCCTCGTTCATGTAGAGGACCCGGAGCCGCGTTCCCGGGGCGGCGAGTTCCGGCGGGAGGTATGCTATGAGGAGGTACTTCCCCACGGAGGGACCCATCCCGGCCGACGTGATGCGGGACTCCCTTCCGCGCGCGTCGACGATCCGCTCCCCGTCCGGCCCCAGCAGCGGCTCGTTGCCTCCGGTGGGGAAGCGGGCGAGGCCGGAAGCGTCGGCGTGATCGTCCATGGTGAGCGTGCGAAGCAGCGCCGCGGGCCCCGCCTCCCGGGCTTTCAGGTAGGCGGCCCTGCCGATGAAGTCCGCCCGCTTCACGCGCGGCCTCGCCAGGCCCGCCTCAACGGGCGAATACTCCGAGGTGAGCTCGGCCCCCATGAGGGCATAGCCCTTCTCCATGCGGCCGGTCGTGCCGTAGACTCCGGCGCCCACGGGCCGCAGGCCGTACTGCCTGCCCGCCTCCCGCACGGCGTCCCACACCCGCGTGGCGAGCCCGGCCTCCACGTAGATCTCCCACCCGCTCTCCCCGACATACGAGATCCGGCACATGGTGACGGGAATCCCGTCCAGAGAGACATCGCGCACGGAGGCGTACGGGAACGCGGCCTGCGAGAGCTTCGCCCCGGAGATCCTCCCCAGAAGCGCCTCGGCCCCGGGGCCCCATACGCCCAGCGCGCAGAGTTCCGCCGAGAGGTCCTCGAAGTGGACGGAGTCTTCGTCCGGCAGGTGTTTGCGGAACCAGGCCGCGTCCCGCGCCCCGTCGAAGGCGCCGGTCACGACGCGGAAACGGTCCGCCGCCAGCCGCTGGATCGTGAGATCGGCCCTGAAGCCCCCGTCCGGCGTCAGCAGCGGAGTGTAGATGGACGTCCCGGGGGGCCGGTCGCACGCGTTGGCCGCCATTCCCTCCAGCCAGGCGAGCGCCCCGGGGCCCGTCACATCGAAGATCTGAAACGCGCCGAGGTCGACGACGCCGACCTTCTCGCGCAGGTGCAGGTGCTCCGCTTCGATGATGGGAGACCACCATCGGCGATCCCACTCGTGCGGCCGGTCCGCGATGCGGTACCGGTCGACGAGGTCGGTGTTCGACTCGTACCACTGCGGGCGCTCCCAGCCGCGGGCCTCGTAGTACACGGCGCCCAGCGCCTCCGTGCGCGCGTGAAGCGCCGAGCGGTGCACGTCGCGGCGGGATTCCCACTGCTCCCGCGGGTGGACGATACCGTACGTCTTGTTGAAGTGCTCGCGGGCGCGGGCCCGGACGTGGCGGCGCGTGCGCTCGTGCGGCTGGAAGCGGGTGACGTCGGACTCGTGCGGGTCGCACAGGCGGGGATGGCCGTGCGTGATCCACTCGGCGAGCAGTCGCGCCGCCCCCGGCCCCTCCTTGATCCAGACCGCCGCCGCGGACCACAGATTGGCCACCTCGGCGGTCTCGCCCAGCACCGGATGCGCGTCGGGGGTGAGGGAGAGAAGGCCGTTGATCGCATACCCCATCTCGGCGTCCCCGAGCAACTCTCCCATGATCTCGTGTGCCTGCTCGAGCTGGGGAGCGAAATCTTCCTCCGTGAATGGCATCTCCGTGGGGGAGCGTTCCGACGCCCCGCGCGACGGGATCTCCTCCGGGTGCACGAGGATGGGGCGGTGCGCGTAGGATCCGACCTCCATCGCTTCGTATTTCTGACGCTCGTACATGAAGGCGTCCATGTCGCGCACGATGGGATAGCCGATCTCGTCGCCGGTGGCGCGGAGAAGGTCGACCGGGCCGACGTCCCCCATCTGATGGACTGCCGGCGTGAGCGGAATCGAGGCGCCGGCCAGCTCCGCGATGAGAGGGCTCCACACGCCGCACGCGATGACCGCGTGCTCGACCTCGATGCGGCCCCGCGCCGTGAGGACGGCCCGCAGGCGGGGGCGTCCCGAGGAACGGTGCTCGACTTCCATTCCCGTAACCTCGGTGTTGTCCAGGATCGTGAGCGCTCCCCGGGACAGGGCTCGCTCCCGCATGAGCGTTCCGGCCCGCACGCCATCGACGACGGACACGGACGACATCCAGAAGCCGCCGAGGATGACGGCGGGGTTCACGAACGGGATCCGTGCGGCGACCTCCCCCGGCGCGAGGAGTTCGGCGTCGATGCCCCACGCCCGCGCGGAGGTCATGCGGCGCCGGAGTTCCTCCATCCGGGCCTCCGTACGGGCGACCTCTACCCCGCCGCACGTCGTCTGCACGCCGAGCGCCTCGTACTGCCGCTGGCTCTCCAGCGTCAGCATGGCCACTTCGCGGTTGTGATCGGTGGGAAAGATGAAGTTCGAAGCGTGACCGGTGGAGCCGCCGGGGTCGGGAAGCGGACCCTTCTCGATGAGGACGAGATCGTCCCAGCCCCGCTGCGCGAGGTGCTCGACGAGGCAGCTGCCGACGATGCCGCCCCCGATGACGGCGATGCTCGCCTGCTGCGGCGGTGGTGTGCGTTCGCTCAAGGCGCGGTCTGCCTGCGTCTGCGAGGCCTCGGGCGGAGCGCCGCGGCGGGCCGCCCGCCGACGGCCCGCCGCCCTTCCGGCCTCAGCGCCGGGGTGGGATGCGGATCGGATCGCCCAGATCCGGCGTCACCGCGAGGTCGCCGAGCAACGCCTCCAGCCGCGGCATGCGCGCGGTCAGAAGCGCGTTGATGCGCTCGGCCACCGGCGGCAGCGCCTCCCACGCCCGATCGATCCGGTACAACTGATCCGCCGTGGGTTCACCGGACCACCCTTCCATCTGCGAGATCCCGGTGCCCCCGGCGGCGTCATCCAGATCGTCGTCGAGCTCCTCGAGTTGGCCGGAGATCGCCTCGGCGATCCCCTCGATCCGTTCGCGGTCGCCATCTTCGATATCCGCGTCATCGAGCAGCGCCCGGATCTCGTCGAGCCGACCGTTCATGGCGCCGATCCGCTGCCGCGCGTCCCGGACCGGACCGGCCAGCGCGTGGGCCCGCATCATCGCGTCCTGTCGCGCGACGAGCGCCGCCCGGCTCGCGTCGCGCCGCGGATCGAGCCGCACGCCGACCTCGGTCTCCTGGCTCTCGTCCCCGACCGTGAGCCGCACCGTGTAGGTGCCCGGCAGCACGCGCGGCCCCGCCCCCGCCGGAGGCCCGCGCGAGAAACCGCCGCCCCCGCCGTCGGCCTCGAAGGCGGGATCGAGGCGGAAGTCCCACAGCACCTCGTTCAGGCCGGCCTCCCCGGCGGCGTCCATGGTGCGCACGACCTCGCCGCCGTCGAGGACCTCGAGGTTCGCCCCGTCCGAGTTGGCCCCGTCGCCCAGGTAGTAGCGCAGGGGGATCCCGGCGGGCGGGTTGGGCGCGTGGAAGGTGGCCGGCTGGAAGGGCCAATCCATGCCCATCGACCACATCGTGCCGCGCCGCGCGCCGAACAGCCGAAAATCGGAGGCGAACACGTCCGCGGACATCTCCTCGAGCGGCGTGATGTCGTCCAGGATCCAGATACTGCGTCCGTGGGTCCCCACGACAAGGTCGTTCTCGCGCGGGTGGATCGCGATGTCGTCCACCGGCACCACGGGCAGGTTGTTCACCATGCGCGCCCAGGATTCACCGCGGTCGATCGACATGTAGACGCCGATCTCGTTTCCGACGAAGAGCAGGTTCGGGTTCCGCGGGTGCTCCCGGATCACGTTCACCGACCAGCCGTCCGGGAGGCCGGCCGTGATCTGCCGCCAGCTCGCCCCGTGGTCCTCGCTCACGTAGGCGTACGGGGCGTAGTCGTCGTTCCGGTGCCCGTCGAAGGTCACATACACTCGTCCATCCACCGCATGTGACGTTTCGAGACGGCTCACGTAGGTGCGAGGCGGCACGCCCGGCACCTGACCGATCACATTCGTCCACGTGGCGCCGCCGTCGAGCGTCACCTGCAGGTTTCCGTCATCCGTCCCCACGTAGAGTCCGTCGGGCGAGTGCTTCGACTCCGCGAAGGCCGTGATGTTGCCGTAGGAGGCGATCCCGTCGTTGTCCGAGAGCGTCTCGTCCGTCACGACGCGGCCCATGATCTCGAGCGTGTCGCGGTCGATCTGCTTCGTGAGGTCGGGGCTTGCCTCCTCCCAGTTCCCGCCCCGGTCCATCGACCGGAACAGGTGGTTCCCGCCCAGGTAGATCGTCGCCCGGTCGTGTCGTGAGATCGCGAACGGCGAGTCCCAGTTGAACCGGTAGCTGCGCTCCTCGCCCTCCGCTTCGTCCCCCGTCGGCCGCGGGAAGGGGCGGATCGACTGCCCCTCGCGCGTGGCCACGTCGATGCGCGCCATGTTCCCGCCCTGCGACTCCGAGAACATGATGTTGGGATCCTCTGGGTCGGAGTGGTTGTGGAACCCGTCCCCGAACCACATGTGCGTCCATTCGCGGTTGCGGACGCCCCAGGTGGATTGCGTCCGGTGCGGCGCGCACCAGTTCCCGTTGTCCTGCAGCCCGCCGCAAACGTTGTACGGGTCGCTCATGTCGACGTCGATCTCGTAGAACTGGCCGATCGCCATGTTCCGGATCGAGCGCCAGGTGACGGACCCGTCGCGCGAGAAAGCGAGCCCGCCGTCGTTCCCGTTGATGAGATGGTTCGAGTTGTGGGGATTGATCCACAGCGCGTGGTGGTCGGAGTGGATCTGGTCCGTCGCGTTCCCCGGCCACCAGGTGCGCCCCCCGTCGTCCGAGGCCGATGACTGGACGCCGCCCAGGTAGATCCGCTCAGGGTTGTTGGGGTCAATCCGGATGAGGGAGAAGTACATCGGCCGCGGGTTGCGATCGCTCATGAACTCCCACGTCTCGCCGCGGTCGGTGGAGCGGTACACGCCCTGGCCCTCGTGCGCCTCGACGATCGCGTACACCAGGTTCCCGTCCCGCCGATAGATGTCGAGGCCGATGCGGCCGAGTTCGCCCTCCGGCAGCCCCTCCCCGAGCCGGGTCCAGTTCTCCCCGCCGTCCGTCGTGCGCCAGAGCCCCGACCCGCCGCCGCCGGCCGCGAAGCCGAAGCCCGTGCGCTGCCGCTGATAGGTCGCGGCGAAGAGCGTGCTCGGGTCGTTGTAGTCCATGACGAGGTCGATGATCCCCGTGTGTTCGTCGATGTAGAGGATGTTCTCCCAGGTCGCCCCGCCATCGGTCGTCTTGAAGAGGCCGCGTTCCTCGTTGGGACCCCACAGGTGGCCGACGGCCCCCACGTACACGACGTCGGGATCCCGAGGATCGATCTTGATCCGGCTGATATGGCGCGTGTCCTCGAGCCCCACGTGCGTCCAGGTGCCGCCCGCGTCCGTCGACTTGAAGACCCCGACCCCCCACGGCGAACTCTGGCGGTTTGCCGGTTCGCCGGTCCCTACCCAGACATGGTTGGGGTTGGAGGGCGCGACGCTCACGGCTCCGACCGACGCTGTCGGCTGGTCGTCAAAGACGGGGTCCCACGTCATTCCGTCGTTCGTTGTCTTCCACACGCCCCCGGCGCCGAGGCCGACGTAGAAGATGCGCGGGTCGCTCTCCACGACCGCGAGATCGGACACGCGCCCCCCCATGATCGCGGGTCCCAGCTCCCGGAAGTCGAGCACCGAGGCCGCGGAGGCCGCGCGTTCGGAGGCCGTCTGGGCCGTGACCGGGTCGGGCGCGGCGGCGCCCAGCGCGAGGGCGAGGGGTACGAGGAGCGTGACGGGAAGACGGGAGAATCGCTCGATCCTGAACGGGAGCGCCATCGGAACCTCCGAGGTGATGGCCGGCATCAGCGGTAAAACGGGACAATCCGCACAGTGGTTCGCCCCTTGCCCGCCGCGCAAGACGGCCTGTCCAGAAAGGCCCGCACGCCCTGCGGAACAAACCGCTTGTGGGGGATTGAGTGACAAATCGACGACGCAGCGGTCATCTTGACGGTCACTATGACGAGACCCCGCGGAACGACCAACGCCACTCCGCTGGCCTCAGCCTGCGTGGCTATCCTTGCGTTATCGGCCATCCTGACCGTGACGGCTGATGCGCGGGTGGGGTCGTTTGCCGGCGCGGTGCGAGCCCCACCTGTGGCGGACTCCGTGCTCCGGATCACGTTTCTGGACGTGGGGCAGGGGGATGCGATCCTCATCCAGGCGCCCGGGGGGCAGGTCGCGCTGGTCGACGCGGGGCCCGACGATATCGTGGCCACGCTCCGTCGGTTCGGCGTGAACGAAATCGACCTCGCAGTCGCCACGCACCCGCATGCAGACCACATCGGCGGCATGGCGGGTGTCATCGCGGCGTTCCCGGTCCGCTTCTACATGGACAACGGCGAGCCGCATACGACGCAGACCTACCGGCGGCTCCTCGCCGCGCTCGACGCGCGCCCGGAGATCACGTACCTGGAGGCCTCCCCGCGGACGCTCACGCTCGGCCAGGTCGAGATCGATGTTCTGCCGCTGCTCCCGCGGGGGACGGCGGGACACAACGATCGCTCCGTCACCCTGTTCGTGCGTTTCGGCGAGTTCAGGGCCTTTCTGAGCGGCGATTCGGAGGTGCGGCAACTGACCCATCTCGTGAATCATGGGGCCGTCCGCGAGGCCGCGCTGCTCAAGGCGCCGCACCACGGGAGCGACAACGGCTTCACGTGGCAGTTCCTGAGCGCCGTCAGGCCCGGGGTCGTCGTCATCTCGGTGGGAAGCAACAACGACTATGGCCACCCGCGGCCGGCTGCCCTACGCGCCTACGAGGCGTCGGGGGCCACCGTCTTCCGCACGGATCGGCACGGCCACGTTTCCGTGCGGGGGCGCGAGAGCGGCGACTACGAAGTCTCGTTTGGCGGGGATGTCGCCTTCAGCGGCCGGGTGGGGGACCGCCCGCCCGCGGCGTCACGCGGCCCGAGCGGTGCCCCCGCCCCGCCGCGTGACGTGCGACTCCAACTCTGGGTGCACGCCGATGCGCCGGGCAACGATCACAGAAATCCGAACGGCGAATATGCCGTGATCCGGAATCTGGAGTCCGGTGACCGATCGATCGGGGGCTGGTCGCTGTGCGACGGGGCCAATCATTGCTTCCGGTTTCCCGCCGGAGCGGTGCTGGTGGCTGGCGGACAACTCGTCGTCCACACCGGTTCCGGGCGTGCCGATGGTGACCGTTACTACATGGGCCGACGCCAGGCCGTGTGGAACAACAACGGCGATACCGCGACCCTCTACGACAGCACCGGGGCGGTGGTGCTCGTGTTCGACTATTGAACGCCCGGCGACACGGACCTGACGCAGTCCCGAGAGACGTCACCTGGGTCGTCGACCGCGTGGAAGACGCGATCGCCGTCCTGGTCCGCGATGAGGACGAGCGCACCGAGGACGTGCCCGTTCGTGCACTGCCCGCCGAGTGCCGTGAAGGGTCCGTGCTACGGGTGCCAGAGGTGGGCGAGCGGGTCGACTGGGCGGCGGCGGTGCTCGACGAAGACGCCCGCCGCGCCCGGCTACGGGAGGCGGAAAAAGTCCTCGAACGCCTGCGACGGCGCGACCCGGGCGGCGACATCAAGCTGTAGGCGTCTTGAACGGAGGGCTGTTCCGGGTCCAGGATAGAAGTCTGCGATCCCCTTGCCAGGAGCCGTCCGATGAAACGCCGAGACTTCCTCGCCACCTCCGCCGCGGCCGCCGCCGGCTCGGGCCTCGTCGCCTGCCGCACACCCGAGACGTCCGCCGCCCCGCCCGTCACCTCCGGGCAGTGGGGTTCCGGTGATTACTCGCACGTCCCCGGTCTGGCCGGGCCCGCGCACGGGACCGTATGGGGCCGGACGGGCGTGACGGCCTGCTCCGACTACTACGCCTCGCTCGCCGGCACGAAGACGATGATGGAGGGCGGGAACGCGATCGACGCGATGGTCGCCGCGTGCGCCACGCTGAACGTGTCGGATCCCTACATGTCCGGCATCGGGGGCTTCGGCGGCTACATGCTCATCTACCTGGCCGAGGAGAACCGCGTCGTCGGGCTCGACGCGCTCGGCAAGTCGCCCGCCGCCTCGTCGCCGGAGACGATGACGCTCGACGACTTCGCGATGGGCTACAAGGCGCCCATCGTGCCCGGCGCCTTCAAGGGCTGGGCCGCCGCTCTGGAGCGGTACGGCACGATGAGCATGGGCGACCTGTTCGAGCCCGCGATCCAGCTCGCCGAGGACGGCTTCGTGATCTCCAAGTTCGACGAGAGCTACACGGCGTCGAGCGCCGACAAGCTGAGCCGCTACCCGTCCACGACGCGCGTGTTCTTTCCGAACGGGCGCCCTCCCCGCATGGGCGAGATCATCAAGCAGCCCGAACTTGCCGCGAGCATGCGCCATCTCGCCCGCGTGGGGGCGAACGACCTCTACGAGGGCGAACTTGCCGACCGTATCGTCGCCTTCCTGGCCGAGAACGGGGGCCACCTGACGAAGGCCGACCTCGAGAGCTACGAGGCCCAGTGGCGGGAGCCGATCAGGACGACCTTCCAGGGTTATGACCTGCACGCCATGCCGCCGGGTTCGTGCGGGATGTCGATGTTCCAGGCGCTCAACATCATGGACGGGTTCGACCTCGGGAGCATGGACCTGTATGGCTCCGAGTTCGTACACCTGTGGCTCGAGGCGATGAAGCTGGCCCTCGCCGACGACGACCGGTACAACACGGGCAAGGAAGACGTGGACATCCCTGTCGACATGATCATCTCCCGGGAGTACGCGGACGAACAGCGGGCGAAGATCGATCCGACGCGCGTCGCTTCCTTTGCGGGGGCACCGCTTCCGTTCTTCGGGACGACGAGCCTTTCCACCGTCGACCGGTGGGGCAACGCGGTCGCCTTCACGCAATCGCTCGTCAACGCGTACGGCAGCGGCGTGATCGCGGGCGACACCGGGATCTTCCTCAACAACGGACACATGTTCGGATTCGTCCTCGAAGAGGGGCATGTGAACCACCTCGAGGGCGGCAAGCGAGCGAAGGGCGTGATGACGCCGTGCATCATGATGAGGGACGGCGACCTCTTCGCGGCGGTCGGAGCCCAGGGCGGCTACACGATCCCGCAGACGGTGGGCCAGGTGATCACGAAGCTTGCGGTGGCCGGCATGGACATGCAGCTCGCGATCGCCTCGCCGCGCATGTGCGTGAACCGCGGCGGGGGCCGAACGCCGGTCCCCGAGGACTCCGTCACCTATCTCGAGGCCGGGTTCCCGCCGGAGGTCTACGAGGCACTGGCGGACCGCGGCCACTACCTGGCCGAGCCCGGCAACCTCGGCGGTGTGCAGGCGGTGCATCGCGACGCCGGGACGGGCGCCCTATCCGGCGGGTCGGATCCGCGCCGGGACGGTCACGCCATCGCCTGGTAACAGGGATAATCGCTCGGGTCGCAGGCCGCGGGGGCGGCTGACGGGATCAGGGAGGAGATCCGCGCCGGGGTGGCCGGCGCCGACCGATCGTCCCGCTCGGCGTCGCAGGGGCCGGGTGCATGACCACCTCGAAATCCTCCTCGAAGCCGACCTGGGTGGGGGACGGGAGGTAGCGGGAGAGATCGAGTCGGGCTCCTTCGAGTTCGCGGTCGAAGGCGTCCATGTCCCGTTGCGATGCCTCGGCGGCCGTGTCGGAGGTGGCGTAGACGATGGGGCCGAGACGCTGCTCCTGGAGCTTCAGCCGGCGCCGCATGAACTCCGCCTCGACGAAGGTCTCGCGGATCGCGGGGAACCGATACCTGAACCCTTCATCTTCCGCCTCCACCTCCGCGCCGAACTCGGCCGCCAGCCGCTCCAGCTCCGTCAGGACCAGCTTCGGCGATACCTGCCGGTCCGCGAGTGCGCGCGTCACGTGGCGGATCGCGTCGGCGGCCGCGACCCACCGGACGGTCTCGACGCTGCGCGAGTAGACCAGCCCCACGAGCAGCCGCCGCACGTTGCGCCGCATGCGCGCACGGTTCTCCCCCGCCAGCGACAACGAGCGGACGATGGGGATCGCGAAGAAGAGGCTGCTGAAGGCGAACGGCACGACGCCCAGCCCATAAAAGGTGACCGGATCCAAAGACGAGGGCAGCCCGAGCACGCTCGCCATCGCCAGGTTGAAGCCGTTCATGGCGCCGATGCCGACGTTGGCCCCGCCGCTGTTGCCCGTCAGCTTCTTGGGGTACTCCAGCCGCATCCATGCCGGTTTCGGCTCTCGCGCCCGGACCGCCCCATGAGCGCTCTTCATCAGCTCGGGGAAGGCGTACACGACCTCGCCCGCGTCCGAAACCCGCGGGTCGCCTCCGTAGGCCCCCGTAAGTCGTCCCATCTCTTCGACGGCGTCGTCGATCGACAGGCCGGTGTGCTCAATCAGCTCCGACGACGTCAGGACGCCCTTCCGCGCCTGGATCAGCTGGACGACCGTGCGATCCTTCTGGAGCTGCGTCGGCCTGGGCTCCTCGGGGCCGAAGATGAAGGCGAAGACCTTCTTGTAGAAGGGCGGGCGGGCGTCCTTCGGGAGCCGCCTGGCATGGTGATCGCCGTAGTAGAGGCCCCTTCGGTCCCACCCGCGTCCTCCGAGCAGCCAGTGGAGGATGAAGAGGTCCCCCAGGCTGAAGCCCCTGCGTCCCCCGGAGCCGCGGCCGTCACGGTTGGCGGTCATCAGCGCGATCAGGATCACGACGAAGACGACGAAGTAAGCGACCAGCATGACCGCCGTCCAGATCTTGAAGCCGACCTTGAAGGCCGACCAGGCGATTCTGCGGAAGCGGGCCCAGAACAGCTCCGCGTCCCGCTCGATGAGCGAGGGATCGAACCGGTAGAGGAGGTCGCCCGAATCGGAGACCTCGAGGTGGCCGCGGTGCGTCTCCAGGAGAGACCGGAGGGTGACCTCGGCCTCGTGGTCCGGCAATCCGGTGGCGGAGACGACATCGCCTAGGGTGGCGCGTCCCTCAAGGCCACGGAGGGCGGCGATGACCGTACCTTCGGGGCGGCGCGGGTCGGCGATGACGGGGTCGTTCACGTGCGATGGCCCTTTCTCCGGGACTTCATGGGCGAGGAGGATGCCGTCTACGATAGCCCATAGGCGGGAGTCGTGCGGCTATTGCGCGGGTTCCCGCCGCCGCGTGCCGGGTCTTGAGCGACGAGCGACCCGGGGTCTAGGATCAAGGTCTGCGATCCCCCCTGCCCAGGAGCCGAGCCATGAAGCGCCGAGACTTCCTCGCCACCTCCGCTGCCGCCGCCGCCGGATCGAGTCTCATCGGATGCAGGCCTCCCGAGACCGCGGGTGCCGCCACCGCCGCCAGCGGGCAGTGGGGCCCGGCCGGCGATTCGAACGTACCGGGCCTGCTCGGACCCGCGCACCGGGCGGTGTGGGGCGCGCGGGGAGTAACGGCCGCTGCCGACTACTACGCCTCCCTTGCCGGTACGACGATCATGATGCAGGGCGGGAACGCGGTGGACGCCATCGTGGCCGCCTCCGCCATGCTGAACGTCTCCGAACCCTACATGTCCGGGATCGGGGGCTTCGGCGGTTTCATGCTCATCTACCTGGCCGAGGAGAACCGGGTCGTCGGACTCGACGCGCTCGGCAAGTCGCCGGCCGCCTCGTCCCCGGAAACGATGACGCTCGACGACTTCGCGGAAGGCTACAAGGCACCCATCGTGCCCGGCGCCTTCAAGGGCTGGGCCGCCGTCCTCGAACGCTACGGGACGATGAGCCTCGGCGACGTGTTCGAGCCCGCGATCCGGCTCGCCGAGGACGGGTTCGTCGTCTCGCGCTTCGACGAGATTCACACGAACGGCGCCGCCGCCGAGAAGCTGGGTCAGTTCCCGTCGACGACGCGCGTCATGTTCCCGAACGGCCGTCCGCCGCGCATGGGCGAGATCATCAGGCAGCCCGACCTCGCCGCGAGCATGCGCCGACTCGCCCGGGAGGGCGCGGACGACTTCTACATGGGAGAGATCGGCGAGCGCGTCGTCTCCTTCCTCGCCGAGAACGGCGGTCACATGACGATGGGCGATCTGGAGTCGTACGATGTCACCTGGAAGGAGCCGATCACGACGACCTTCCAGGGACACGATCTGTACGCGATGCCGCCGGGGTCGTGCGGGATGTCGATGTTCCAGGCGCTCAACATCATGGACGGCTTCGATCTCGCGAACATGGACCTCTACGGCTCCGAGTTCGCGCACCTCTGGCTCGAGGCGTACCGGCTCGCCCTCATCGACGATGACCGCTACAACACGGGGAAGGAAGACGTCGAGATCCCCGTGGACATGATCATCTCGAAGGAATACGCGGACGAGCAGCGGGCAAGGATCGACCCCGCGCGCATCGCCTCCTTCGCCGGGGCTCCGCTCCCCTTCTTCGGGACGACCAGCCTCTCTTCGGCGGACCGCTGGGGGAACGCCGTCGCCTTCACGCAGTCGCTCGTGAGCGGCTACGGGAGCGGCGTGATCGCCGGCGATACCGGCATCTTCCTCAACAACGGCCACACCTTCGGCTTCGTGCTCGAGGAAGGGCACGTGAACCACCTGGAGGGCGGCCAGAAGGCGAAGGGGGTGATGACGCCGTGCGTCGTCATGAAGGACGGCAACCTCGTCGCGGCCGTGGGTGCCGCCGGCGGCTACACCATCCCGCAGACGGTGGGGCAGGTGATCACGAAGCTCACCGCCGGCGGGATGGACATCCAACTCGCGATCGCCTCGCCGCGCATGTGCCTCAACCGGGGCGGCGGACGTACGCCGATCCCGGAGGACTCCGTCACGTACCTGGAGGCGGGCTTCCCGCCCGAGGTGTACGACGAGCTCGAGGACCGGGGCCACAATCTGGCCGAGCCCGGAAACCCCGGCGGCGTGCAGGGCGTGTACCGCGACGCCGAGACCGGCGCCCTCGCCGGCGGATCCGACCCGCGCCGGGACGGTCACGCCATCGCCTGGTGACGGTCACGCCGTAGCCCGGTACGGAAGGGTCGGCTCGCACCCCGGCCGCCGGTGAACGCCGCGGCCGGGGTCTTGAGCGGGGGGCAACCCGCGGCCTAGGATCAGGGTCCGCGATACCCTCCTCTTGCTCAGGAGTCGAGCCATGAAGCGCCGGGACTTCCTCGCCACCTCCGCCGCGGCCGCCGCCGGATCCGGCCTGATCGCCTGCCGCGCCCCCGAGACGGCCGCCGCGCCCCCCGATGGGATCGGACAATGGGGTCCCGCCGGCGACTCGAACGTCCCCGGCCTGCTCGGCCCCGCGCACGGCACCGTGTGGGGCCGCCGCGGCGTGACGGCGGCCGCCGACTACTACGCCTCGCTCGCCGGCACGACGATCATGATGCAGGGCGGAAACGCGATCGATGCCATCGTCGCCGCCTCCGCCACGCTCAACGTCTCCGAACCCTACATGTCCGGGCTCGGCGGCTTCGGCGGCTTCATGCTCATCTACCTGGCGGAGGAGAACCGGGTCGTCGGACTCGACGCGCTCGGCCGGGCGCCGGCGGCCTCCTCCGCGAGCACGATCACGCCGGATGATGTCGAGATGGGGTACCGCGCGCCGATCGTGCCCGGCGCCTTCAAGGGCTGGGCCGCCGTCCTCGAACGCTACGGGACGATGAGCCTCGGCGACGTGTTCGAGCCCGCGATCCAGCTCGCCGAGGACGGCTTCGTCGTCTCGAAGTTCGACGCGCTTCACACCAACGGCAGCGCGGACAAGCTCGGAAGGTTCCCATCCAGCACCCGGATCATGTTCCCGAACGGCCGTCCGCCGCGGATGGGCGAGATCATCAGGCAGCCCGAACTCGCCGCCAGCATGCGCCGGCTCGCCCGTGAAGGCGCGGATGACTTCTACATGGGCGAGATCGGAGACCGCATCGTCGCCTTCCTCGCCGAGAACGGCGGCCACATGACGAAGGCCGATCTCGAGGGCTATGAGGTTGCATGGAGAGAGCCCATCACGACGACCTTCCAGGGGCACGATCTGTACGCCATGCCGCCGGGGTCGTGCGGGATGACGATGTTCCAGGCGCTCAACATCATGGACGGCTTCGATCTCACGAACATGGATCTCTACAGCTCCGAGTTCGCCCACCTGTGGCTTGAGGCGAACCGGCTCGCTCTGATCGACGACGAACGGTACAACACGGGGAACGAAGACGCGGAGATCCCGGTCGACATGCTCATCTCGAAGGAATACGCGGACGAACAGCGGGCGACGATCGATCCCGCCCGCATCGCCTCCTTCTCGGGCGCCCCGCTCCCGTTCTTCGGGACGACGAGCCTCTCTTCCGCCGACCGCTGGGGGAACGCCGTCGCCTTCACCCAGTCTCTCGTCGCGCTCTACGGGAGCGGCGTGATCGCGGGCGACACGGGGATCTTCCTCAACAACGGCCACATGTTCGGCTTCTCCCTGGAGGAGGGGCACGTCAACTACATCGCGGGAGGCCAGAAGGCAAAGGGCGTGATGACGCCGTGCGTGGTCATGAAGGACGGGAATCTCGTCGCGGCTGTCGGCGCCGCCGGCGGCTACACGATCCCGCAGACCGTGGGGCAGGTGATCACGAAGCTGACGGCGGGCAGGATGGACATGCAGCTCGCGATCGCGTCACCCCGCATGTGCCTCAACCGGGGTGGCGGGCTCACGCCGATTCCGGAGGACTCCGTCACGTACCTGGAGGCAGGCTTCCCGCCCGAGGTGTACGGAGAGTTGGCGGACCGCGGGCACAATCTCGTCCAGCCGGGCAACCTCGGTGGCGTACAGGGCGTGTACCGGGATGCGGAGACGGGCGCGCTCGCCGGCGGATCGGATCCACGCCGCGACGGCCACGCGATCGCCTGGTGAGCCGTCGGCGCCGGCGCGGCGTCGGCGCGGCCAGGCGGCGTCTCGCGGGACTGGCGGCGGTCGCTGCGGCGGCCTGCGGGGACGCCGCCCCGGCCGACAGGTCCGCGGCAGGCGATGACGCGCGGGCTACCGGTCGTCCGGTGAGCGCGCTCACGCGCAACCAGGCGCTTCACATCCCGATGCGCGATGGCGTCCGCATCGCCGTCGATGTGTGGCTCCCCGAAGGCATCCGACCCGGGGACCGGCTCCCGGCGATGATGCGGGCGACCCGTTACTGGCGCGCCCGCGGCGAGGTCGGCGTCCCCCTCGAGGAAACCTCGAACTTCGCCGAGGCGGAGCGCTGGAACCGGGCCGGGTACGCGCTCGTCCTCGTGGATGGGCGGGGAAGCGGGGCCTCGTTCGGGATCCGCCGCTTCGAGCTCGCCGAAGATGAGGTCACGGATTACGGGGAGGTCGCGGACTGGATCGCGGATCAGCCCTGGTCGAACGGGCGCGTGGGCGCCTACGGGGTCTCCTACGCGGGGAACACGGCCGAGATGCTCGCGGTCAACCGGAACCCCGCCGTGAAGGCGGTCGCGCCCCTCTTCAACGACTTCGACAACTTCGGCCACCTCATCTTCCCCGGAGGCGTGCTCACGGTCGGCTTCCTCGAGGACTGGTCGAACCGCACGCGCATGCAGGACCTGAACGATATTTGCGGCCTGTCCGACGCGATGGGGGCCGCCTGCGACGAGGTGCAGAGCCGGGTCACCGGCGTGAAACCGGTCGACGCGGACCTCGACGGATCGCTGCTCGCCGCCGCGGTGGCGGAGCACCAGGCGAATACCGTGCCCTTCGAGGCGGCGCTGGAGTACGAGTTCCGGGACGACCCGTTCGGCCCCTACGGCGAGACGAACGTCGGACACCGCCGCAGCCCCTCCGGCCATCTCCCACAGATCGAGGAGTCCGGCGTGGCCATGTTCATCCGGGTCGGCTGGCAGGACGCCGGGACGGTGAACGGCACCCTCGGCCGCTACAACACGATCTCCAACCCGCAGCAGGTCTTCATCGGCCCGTGGGATCACGGCGCGCGCAAC
>NZ_CANPVO010000052.1 GCF_947581785.1 Candidatus Palauibacter polyketidifaciens
CTCGAGGACATGGAAAAGCCCGATGTGATCTTCTGCATCGGGACCAACATGACCGAGTGCCATCCCGTCGCGGCCACCCGCATCAAGCGCGCGGTGGCGCGGGGCGCCAAGCTCATCGTCGCGGATCCGAGGCGGATCGCGCTGGCCGAGATGGCCGACATCTACCTGCCGCTGAGGGTGGGATCCGACGTCGCGCTCCTGCTCGGCATGGCCCACACGATCGCCCGCGAGGGGCTGATGGACGAGGGCTTCGTGGCCGACCGCACGACGGAGGGCCGGGACTTCGTGGAGCACGTCCTGGAGTACCCGCCGGAATGGGCCGAGTCCATCACGGGGGTGGACGCGAAGTTGATCGCGGAGGCGGCGCGCTGGTACGCGAAGGCCGAACGCGGAGCGATCTACTACACGCTCGGCATCACGGAGCACATCTGCGGCGTGGACAACGTGCAGAGCCTCTGCAATCTCGCCCTCATGACCGGAAACGTCGGCCGCGAGGGAACCGGGATCAATCCGATGCGCGGCCAGAACAACATCCAGGGCGCGGGAGACAGCGGGGCGCTGCCGAACAACTATCCCGGCTTCCAGGACGTACTCGACCCGGCGTACCAGGCGAAGTTCGCCGAGGCGTACGGCCGGGAAGTGGACCTGGAATTGGGGCCCACGAAGGTCACGGCGCTCGACATGTGCGGCGACCGGATCCGCGCGATGATCATCAACGGCGAGAACACCGTTGTCACGGACCCCGACCGGGAGCATTGCGAGCACGCGCTCGGAAGCCTCGACCATCTCGTCGTGATCGACATCTTCCTCACCGAGACTGCGCAGTTGGCCGACGTCGTCCTCCCGGCCACTGCCTGGGCGGAGACGGACGGCGTCTGCTCGAATACGGAGCGGCGCGTGCAGCGTCTGCGGAAGGCGGTGGATCCGCCGGGCGAGGCGAAGCCCGACTGGTGGTGCGTGTCCCGCATCGCGCAGCGCATGGGGCTGGAGGGTTTCGAGTTCGAGTCGGCGAAGGAGGTGTTCAACGAACTCTGCTCGCTCTCACCGATCTACGCCGGCCTGGATTGGGACCTCATCGAACACGGCGAGTACCACTGGCCGGTGCCGGAGCGGGGTCATCCCGGCACGCCCATCCTTCACGAGGGCGAGTTCGAGAACGGACGCGGGATCTTCCAGATGATCCGATACCGGGACCCGGCCGAGACGATCTCGGAGGAGTACCCGATCTGGCTCACGACCGGGCGCCGGCTGCCGGCCTATCACACGAGAACCCAGACGGGGCGTGCGGCGGGGATCGAGTACCTGTTGTCCGAGGAGCGTCTCGAGATGCACCCGACCGACGTGTCGAAATGGGGTCTCGAGGACGGGGGCTGGGCGATGATGTCGAGCCCGCGCGGCCAGGTACGGATCAAGGTGGAGGCCAACGACCGGTCCCCGCCCGGAACCGTCTTCGCCTCGTTCAGCTTCAACGACGTGCCGGTGAACTTCCTCACCGGCGGCGGCTACGACCCGATCACGCACACGGCGGAACTGAAGGTCTGTCCCGTGAGAGTCGAACCCGCCTAGCAGGCCCCGTCCGGCGAGCCGGCCTCGCCGCTCCACTCCTGGTCTCCGTACGCGACGATCCGTCCCTCGATCGCCGAGGCCACGCACGTCAGCGGACTCGCCAGGTACACCTGCCCCGGACCGCTGCGGCCGGGGAAGTTCCGATTGATCGAACTGATCGTGACCTGCTCCGCCGTTGTCGACACCCCGGGGCCGGCGTTGATACAGGCTCCGCAGCCGGGAGCGAGGACGTCGAATCCCGCATCCCTGAGGGCCTGGTCGTGGCCCTGTTCCCGGCTCCACGCCTCCACATCGATGGAACCGTACTGGGCATAGGCGCGGACGGTCGCGGGCACGCGCTTCCCCGCCGCCACCGCTTCCCGCGCCACCCCGGCATACATCTCGAAGTCCGCCCGCTTCGCCCCCGTGCAGGCCCCGACGAACACCGTATCGAGGCTCACGTCTCCCTCGAGGGCCGAGATCGGCAGCCCGTTCCCGGGATCGCCGGGGGTCGCGACCATCGGTTCGACGCCGCCCGCGTCCATCTCGATCGTCGCCGCGTAGTTCGCCCCCGCGTCGCTGTGCAGTCCGTCGCACAGCGCCCGAACCTCCGCCGCCGGCACGCCACGCCGCCCGGCGATCCAGCCCACCGCCTTCTCGTCCGGGGCGATGACGCCGGTGAAGCCCCCGACCTCGGCCGCCATGTTCGTCAGCGTCGCGCGTTCATCGATCGACAGGGCCTCGACGGCCTCCCCCGTGAACTCGATGATGCGGCCGATCGCCTCGCCGCTCTTGACGGTCGGGTGACGCAGCAGCTCGAGGATGAGGTCCTTCGCCACGACGCCGGGCGGCGGCTGCCCCGTGATGTTCACCCGGATCGACTCGGGCACTTCCAGCCGGACGTCTCGTGTCGCCCAGGCGTTGACGATCGCGGACGTGCCCACGCCGAAAGCGACGCACCCCAGCGCGCCCGAGTGCGGGGTGTGCGAGTCGCTGCCGATGATGATCTGTCCCGGGAGCGCGTAGCGGTCCTGCACCATGATATGGCAGATCCCCTCACTCCCGGTGCGGTCGGGGAGTTCACCGTGCAGCCTCACGCCCTTCGCGGCGGCGAACTCCCGCTGGCGGTCGTGCAGCGCGTGGGCCGCGTCGAGCAGGCCGGCCGCCTTCCTTTCCTCCGTAATGACTTCGTCGAGGAACGCGAGGTGGTCCCGGAAAAAAACGATGGATTCGGTGTGGTTCAGCCCCGCATCGCCCGCGAAGTCCTCCCAGAACGTCGACGCCATGGGGGTCACGTACTCGTGGGAGAAGCGAAGGTCGGCCCGGAGGAAGCCGGTGTCGCCCGGTTTCACGGCGGGAACGCCCAGCGCACCGGAGGCCGCGTCGGTGACCCAGTGCCGGGCGATGATCTTCTCCGCAATCGTCTGGGGGCGGTCCGCCGGGGTCGCGACGGCGGGGAGCGTGACGAGTCCCTTCAGCCTCGCCACGGCGTAGTCGAGCAGTCCCCCGTACTCGATGATGTCGCGCTGAATCCGCCCCGCGTCGCCGATGAACGCGTCGAGCGGGATCTCCTCGC
This sequence comes from Candidatus Palauibacter polyketidifaciens, assembly GCF_947581785.1. NCBI lineage: Bacteria > Pseudomonadati > Gemmatimonadota > Gemmatimonadia > Candidatus Palauibacterales > Candidatus Palauibacteraceae > Candidatus Palauibacter > Candidatus Palauibacter polyketidifaciens. The sequence goes on from NZ_CANPVO010000052.1 coordinate 3,122, forward strand.
CGTTTCGGATCTTCTCGATCAGGGAGAAATCCGTCGATGCGAGGAGGCCGATGTTCGCGCAATTCTCCCCGTAGATGCGTTCGATGTTCTCCCCGATGACGACGCGGAGCCCCGCGGCGCGCTCGGCGTACGGCGAAGCCTCCCGGCTCGACCCTTTTCCGCGCCTCTTCCCCGACACCGAGCACACGAAGCCGCCCTTCCGGATGTCGTTGCGGCCGATCGGGCGCTCGTCGCCGCAAAGGAGGCCCACGTACGGGTATTCCCCCAGCTTCTCGTCGAAGTGGTAGCAGACCCAGCCCGGCGTGATTTCATCGGTCGAAATATCGTCCCGCAGGGGGATCGAGGGGTCCCATTCGAGGTCCTCCCCCGCGAGTTGGCGGCGGATGAGGTCCGGGTCTTCGGTAAGGAAGAGGATCCGCCCCTGGAGGCGCACGGTCGGTGGACGCTTGGCCACCTCGGTTTCGAGCAGATGTTCCAGCATGTCGTACTCCGTCCCGGCCAGAAGATCGGGATGAAGGTGGTCACCGCCGCGAGTATCCGCGCGACGCCCGGATCATGATATTGGTCCTGTATCCGAGAACGCGTCAGGTGCGAGGGCGAATACGATGTCGAACGTCACCGGGGGATGTTCAGGTGCTGGGGGTCCCGGCGCCAGCGGGGAGGTGAAGTGATGCCGCGGGTCCTCGTCGCGGGCGGGACAGGCTTCCTCGGACGTGCCTTTGTCCGGGGGCTGCACCGTCGCGGGGCGCAGGTTGCCGTGCTGACCCGAAACCCCGCCCGCGCGGCGAGGCTCGGGCTCCCGGCGGAATGCGTCGAGGGAGACGTGCGTCGGCCCGGCGGGCTCGCGTCGGCGATGCACGCCGTGGACGCAGCCATCCTTTCCGTTCAGTTCCCGGGCTATCCGGTGGAGGCGCCCGCGCTCGGCCGGACGTTCATGGAGGTCGACGCCCGCGGCACCGCCGCCCTGGCGGAGGCTGCGGTGGAGGCGGGCGTGCGCAAACTCGTCTACCTCTCCGGGGTCGGGGCCGATCCCGGCTCCGCACGCGCCTGGTATCGCGCAAAGGGGCTGGCGGAGGCCTCCGTGCGCGACTCGGGCCTCGACCACGTCATCATCCGACCGTCGTGGGTCTACGGCCCCGAAGACCGGAGCCTGAATCGCTTCGTCGCCCTCATTCGCGGAATTCCGTTCGTTTTTCCGCAGCTGGGGGACGGAGCGGGGCGGATCACCCCGATCCATGTGGATGACCTGGCGGACCTCGTTTGCGGGGCGACGCTGGGTTCGGCGGGAGACGGACTCACGCTGGAGGCCGGCGGCCCGGATGTCGTGTCGCTGGACGATGTCGTCCGGACCGCCATGGCGGTACTCGGGCGGCGCCGGATGATTCTCCACATCCCGGTGGGTCTCGTGAAGCTGGCGGCCGCGTGCGCGGCTCTTCTCCCCGGTCAGATCCTTTCGCCCGATGCCGTGGACTTCGTAACCCAGGATGGGGTCGCGGATTCGGACCTGGCCCGACGGCGTTGTCCGGCGTTTCGTCCGCGGGCCCTCGCGACGGGATTGGCGGAGTACGTCTCGCGCGCCTGAGCCGCGGATCTTCGCGTGTTCGGGCGCCTCGGCGGCCACCCCGGAACGAGGCTTCGGCACGCACCGGAGTACGCACCGGAGTACGCGCCGCAGTTCTTGCATGTTCTTCGACATCGGGCTTAGCTTGGATTGATTTTTCCAGCGACATCGGAGGCCGGGTGCCGCTGGTTGCAGTTGGATGTTCGTGCTTGGTTTGCGTGGCGAATCAGACAGCCCGCGCGTTCCTCGGCGGCCTCACAACTCGCAGGAGGTCGATATGAAGGATGTGTTCAGAAAGCTGGTGTTGGCGGTTGGCGCGATGGCTGCGTTCGCTTTTCTGCCGATCCGGGCCGAGGCCCAGAGCCCCTACTCTCCGATGTTCTGGTCCTTCGAGGCCGGAGTCGGGATGGCCGTCCCGATGGGCGAAATCGCCGATGCCGCCGAGTCGGGTCCCTCGTTCTCGGGAGCGGCATCCTATTTCCTGCGTCCGCGTATGGCGCTGCGGGTCGAGGGCGCTCTGGACATGCTCGGTACGAAGGGGGCGATCGACCCGAACTTTCAGATCCTGCACGTGACGGGCGGGATCGAGTATCACCTCGCCGATCCGATGGGAAGCACCACCTTGGCGGTCGATTTCGGCCTGGGCGTTTCGACGCTCGATTCGGACGCCTTCCTGCTGCGGAACCATCCGAGTCCGGGACTCCATACGGTGGCCCTGGTGAATGGATCGTATTTTTCCGGCAACGCGGGAATCAAGGCGGGGCTCAACTTCGCTCGCCATGCCGATACGGGAGTCCCGATGGTCACGCTCTTCGCGCAGGCCGACGTCCGCTACGTCATGACGGACGAGGAAGAGACGCACGTGTACGGCGAACTCAACGGCGTGCACGGGTTCAGTTCCATAATGGAGATCCCGTTCTCGGTTGGCCTCCGGGTCAACTTCCCCTGATTCGAGAAAAGAAGGAGTAGGCCAGGATGCGCCAGAACAGGGTGTGGGTGCCGATGGTTGTGGTGGCTCTAGCGTTCCTGTCCACGGGCTGCATGCAGCTCGTGCGTCAGTGGGAACTCGATCGCGTGATGGAGCCCGTCAACGGGCAACTGAGCGATCATGAGGCCCGCATCACCGCGAATGCGGCTGCGGTGGAGGCGCTTCAGGGCGACATAGAGGAGCTGCGGAGCCAGCTTGATCGTCTGCAGCAGGAGTTCGGAGGACACGTAAGCGACGACGACATGCACGGGGCCGGACTTGCGGTGGCCCTGCCGGTGCACTTCGACTTCAACAGTTCCGACGTGCGTGCGGTCGACCGCCCGATTCTGGACGCGTTCGCCGCGGCGATTCAGGGGTCCTACCCGCAAGCTCGAGTCACCGTGGAAGGCTCTGCCGACTCCGCCGGATCCGAGGCGTACAACATGAGGTTGTCTCAGGCGCGGGCCGAGAGCGTGAGGGACTATCTCGTGCAGACCGCGGGGATGAACGCCGACAACATCAGCATTGCGGCGATGGGTGAGTCGCGCCTCGTGAACCAGGACACCGGGATCGAAGATCGCCAGAACGGGATCGAGAACCGACGCGCCACGTTCGTCGTCGAGTGGGCCGGGTCGGGCTCGAATTAGCTCGGCGATGTCGTGAGTTGCACTTGATGGCCAGGTTGGAGTCAGGCTCCCGGGTTTCGGCCCGGGAGCTTTTTTTGCCGCAGCGCCCGATTCGGCGGGCGGCGTCGACCTGATGCCGGGGGGCTCCGCGTCCGAAGGGTATCGTGCCGCCGTCCAGCGCGTCGGGCTGTTCTCGAACGTTCGGCGCGGCGTCGTCGCTGTATCGGGTTCCGGGGCGCTACAGGTTGTGGGCGGTCTCGCCTCGAACGATGTGAAGGACGTCCCGTCGGGGCGGGGCGTCTATTCCTTCCTCCTGGACCGCCGCGGTCGTGTCGTCGTCGACCTGCGGGTTCTGCCCGTGGCGGGTTTCGAGCGCGACGCCGGAGACGCGGGAGCGGAAACGCTCTGGCTCGATACGCCGGGCGATGCCCTGCCGCATCTGATGAATCACCTCCGGAAGTACGTGCCGCCCATGCTTGCAGGGCACCGCGTGACGGATGTTGCCGTGCATGCGCTCATCGGACCGCGAGCGGCCGAGGCGCTTGGACGCTGGGCGGCGGCCGCAGGGGCGTCGTTTGCCCGGCAGCCCGACGAATTGGCCCCTCTCGAAGCGACGACCGTACGTCTCGGGGGCGCTGCAGCCCTCGCGGTTCGCCGGGAGGAGATCGAGGGAGCCGGGTTCGACCTGTATGTCGACCACTGCGGCGAAGCAGGTGACGCCGAACCGCTCTCGAGACAGCTGGAGGACGCCGTCACGCGGGCGAGGGGAGCCGCCGCCGTCCGGGGAGACTGGGAGATCCTCCGGTTGGAGCAGGGATTGCCGGTGTTCGGGTCCGAGCTGGGCGCCGAGCGCCTGGCTCAGGAGGCGGGCCAGGATGACCGGGCGATCAGCTTTGCCAAGGGGTGCTTCACCGGCCAGGAGGTCGTCGCCCGCATCCACTACCGCGGCCGCGTGAACCGTCACCTGCGAGGACTCCGCTGGGCCCCGGACGCCCTCTACCAGGCACGCGACCTCGTGGGAGCCACCCTTCGGACACCGACCGGCACCGATCGCGCCAGGCCCGTCGGTCTCGTCACATCCGCGGTTCGTTCTCCACGTTTCGGACCCATCGGCCTGGGCTACGTCCGGCGGGAGATCGCCCCCGGCGCCGTGCTGGAGTCGATGGACCACCCCGGCGTCGCGCTTCACGTGACGGATGTGCCCTTTACGCACAAGTAAAGCGCACAACCGGAGACGTTGCCGGTGCGGACGGCGCGTGGTTATTCTTCGCGCCGTGGCTACGTATCTTGAGGCGATCCGACAGGCGATCCGCGAGGAAATGCGGGCGGACGCCGATGTCTTTGTCATGGGCGAGGACATCGGCGCCTACGGCGGCGCCTTCAAGATTACCGAGGGGCTGCTCGAGGAATTCGGAGAAGATCGCGTCATCGACACTCCGATCAGCGAGGCGGGGATCGTGGGCGCGGCGATCGGGGCGGCGCAGATGGGCCTGAAGCCGGTGTGCGAGATGCAGTTCATCGACTTCATCGCGCCGGCGTTCAACGTGATCGTCAACTTCGCCGCCAAGGTCCGCTACCGGACGGGGGTGGGGGCCGGGCTGGTGATTCGGGGACCCTGCGGCGCGGGCGTGCGGGCGGGGCCCTTTCACTCGCAGAACGTCGAGTCGTACTTCGCCAACGTGCCGGGCCTCAAGCTGGTGGCCCCGGCCACCGTGAGAGATGCGAAAGGCCTGCTCAAGGCTGCGATTCGGGATCCGGACCCGGTGCTCTTCTTCGAGCACAAGTACCTGTACCGAAGGCTCCGTGACGAACTCGAGGAGGGCGAGGAGTTCCTGACTCCGCTGGGGAAGGCGCGAACGCACCGGGGAGGAACAGACCTGACGCTGGTCACGTATGGCGCCATGGTCCACACGGCGCAGGCGGCGGCGGAGCAGCTGGCGGAGGAGGATGGGGCGGAGATCGAGATCATCGACCTGAGGACGCTGCAACCGCTCGACAGCGCGGCGATCCTCGAGAGCGTGAAGAAGACGGGGAGACTGCTCCTCCTGCACGAAGCGCCGCGGTTCGGCGGCTTCGCCGGCGAGGTCGCCGCGTTGGTCTGCGAGCAGGCGTTCGAGTGGCTCGATACGCCGATCCGGCGGGTCGCGGCGCTCGACACGCCGGTGCCCTACGCGGCCGAGCTGGAGGACGCTCATCTACCCCAGGTGGCGGATGTCGTCTCGATGGCCCGCCTGCAACTGAGTTACTGAACCACGCGGCTTTACGCCGGGGAAGAACACCATGTCCAAAGTGGATGTCATCATGCCGCAGATGGGGGAGTCCATCGCGGAGGGAACGTTGACGCGCTGGCTCAAGAATGTCGGGGATGCTGTCGAGCGCGACGAAGACCTGTTCGAGATATCCACGGACAAGGTCGACGCGGACATTCCGTCCCCTGCGGCGGGGGTGCTGGCTGAAGTCCTCGTTCAGAGCGGGGAGACGGTCGAGATCGACACGGTGGTCGCCCGCATCGAGACGGACGCCACGGCCGCGACCGCCGCAGCACCGTCGGCGCCCGCGGCGGAGCTGTCGCTGGACCCTCCGGCGGAGGCGCCCCCCGCAGACCCCGTGACGTCAACCGCGGCGGCGGCAATCCCCGCGGCTCCACCGGCGGACGCCACGCCGGCATCCCCGGGACCGGGGGCGGCGGGGCTGCCCGCGAGTCGGCATGAGCGGCTACGGACGCGATCGACGCCGCTGGTACGGAAGATCGCCGCGGAGCACGGCGTCGACATCCGCCAGGTGCCCGGGACGGGGGCCTCCGGTCGCGTGACCCGGGACGACATTCTGGCGTTCATCTCAGCCGGAGGGCCGGAGGCGGCGCCCGCTCCCGCTGCGGCGCCCGCTCCCGCTGCGGCGCCCGCCCCCACGGCGGCGCCCGCTGCCGTCCCGGCGCCGATTCCCGCCTCCGGCGTGAAGGCGCCGGAGCCGACGCCGCCCGACACGCCGGCGCCCGCGGCACCCGGCACGCCGGCGCCCGCGGCACCCGGCACGCTTCGGATCCCGATCCACGGGGCCACGTTGGATGTCCGGCTCGGTTCCGTGCCGATTCGCGAGCGAGACCGGGTCGAGGAGATGAGCAGAGTTCGCCTGCGGACGATGGAACACATGCTCATGTCCAAGCGCGTTTCCGCGCACGTGACGTCGGTCACCGAGGTGGATTTCGAACGGATCGTTCAACTTCGGCGCGCACTCAAGCCGCGTTTCGCCGATCAGGGCGTGAAGCTCACGTACGGCCCCTTCATCTACCGGGCCGTGATCGAGGCTCTGGGCGAGTACCCGATCCTCAACTCGTCCGTGGACGGATCGCGAATCGTGTATCACGGCAACATCAATCTCGGGATCGCGGTGGCAATCAACGACGGCCGCGAACTCATCGTGCCCGTGCTCAGGGACGCGGACCAGCTCAGCCTGCTGGGACTCGCGCAGCGCTCCAACGAACTCGCCGAGAAGGCCCGCAACAAGGCGCTGGACTTCGACGATATCCAGGGCGGGACGTTCACGATTACGAATGTGGGGGTCTTCGGAAACCTGTTCGGGACCCCGATCATCAACCAGCCGCAGGTCGCCATCCTCGGAACGGGCGTGATCGAGAAGCGTCCGGTCGTCGTTCAGGACGGACTCGGCAATGACGTGATCGCGATCCGCAACCGGGCCTACTTCGGTCTTTCCTACGATCATCGCGTGGTCGACGGCGCCATGGCGGCGTTCTTCCTCAATCGGGTCCAGGAATACCTCGAAGGGTTCCCGGACGACTCCGCTTGACAGTCATCCTGACGGCCCGGTAGGGTGGCCGCGTCCTCCAAGGTCCCGCCCCACCCCACGAAGAGTCGACGAAAGACCATGGAAAGCTCGGTCGCGGTTCGAGATCGCGGTTTCGGCAAGACGCTCCGCAGCGATCGCTGGTGGCTGCCACCGCTGAGCGTGGCGGTGGGGCTCGGCCTCTTCGGGGGCTACGCCACCTGGGCGGTCCTGCAGGGCGGCAACTACTTCGCCGACCCGTACCTGTCTCCCCTGTACTCGCCGTGCATCGCCGCCAGCTGCCCCGAACAGATCCGCCTGTTCGGAATCGAGTGGTGGCCGTTCTCTCCGGCGATATTGATGATGGGCGTGATTCTCGGGTTCCGGGGGACGTGCTACTACTACCGGAAGGCGTACTACCGCGCCTATTTCCTCGACCCGCCCGCCTGTGCGGTGGGCGAGTTTCGCGGCGACAGGTATGTGGGCGAGACGCGGCTGCCGTGGGTTCTCCAGAACCTTCACCGCTATTTTCTGTACGCCTCGATCATCATCTGGCTCTTCCTGACGTACGACACGATTCACGGCTTCTTCTTCGAGGACGGCTTCGGCGTCGGGGTCGGATCCATCGTCCTTCTGATCAACCTCGTGCTGCTCTCCGGGTACTGGTTCGGCTGTCACTCGCTCCGCCATCTCATCGGCGGCGACGTCGATTGCTACTCGTGCACGCTCGGCGGCAAGGCGCGCCACAAGGCGTGGAAGGGCGTGAGCTGGTTCAACAGGCGACACATGAGCTGGGCCTGGTTCAGCCTCGTGTTCGTGTGCGCAACGGATCTGTACATCCGGCTGGTGGCGATGCGGGTGTTCGAAGATCCCCGACTCTTCTGAACCCACAGGGCACAGCGGACTTTTGCATGGAGATTCCAGAACGGCACGAGCATGACGTCCTCGTGATCGGAGCCGGAGGCGCCGGGCTCCGCGCGGCGATCGCGGCCATCGAGGCGGGCGCATCCGTGGGACTCGTCGGCAAGTCGCTGCTCGGCAAAGCGCACACGGTCATGGCCGAAGGCGGGATGGCTGCCGCGCTGGGCAACAACCGCCCGGAAGACAACTGGCAGGTCCATTTCCGCGACACCATGCGGGGCGGGAAGGGGCTGTGCGATTGGCGCATGGCTCGGGCACACGCCAGGGAGTCGCCGGATCGCGTGAGAGAACTCGAGGCCTGGGGCGCCCTCTTCGATCGGGCGGAGGACGGTCGCATGAACCAGCGTCCGTTCGGGGGACACACCTACGGTAGGCTGGCGCACGTCGGCGACCGGACCGGTCTGGAGATGATCCGGACCCTTCAGGACCATGCCGTGCACGAAGGGGCCGACGTCTTCATGGAGTGCACCGTGTTCCGGCTGCTCGTCGTGGATGGCCGCGCGGCGGGCGCCCTTGCGTACTGGCGTCCGACCGGCGAGTTCGTGCTCTTCCGCGCGCGTACGGTCGTCCTCGCCACGGGGGGGCTGGGGAAGGCCTGGAAGGTGACCTCCAATTCGTGGGAGTGCACGGGCGACGGGGTGGCGCTCGCCTACGACGCGGGGGCCGAACTCATGGGCATGGAGTTCGTGCAGTTCCACCCCACGGGCATGGTGTGGCCGCCCAGCGTGCGCGGCACGCTCGTCACGGAAGGAGTCCGGGGCGAGGGAGGCGTTCTCACGAACCGGGACGGCGAGCGCTTCATGTTCCGGTACGTCCCCGAGATGTTCGAGGGGGACTACGCCGAGAGCGAGGAGGAGGCCGACCGGTGGGTGGAAGGCGATCGCGTGGCAAACCGCCGGCCGCCCGAACTGCTCACCCGGGATGTCGTGGCGAAGGCGATCGTCGCGGAAGTCGAGGCCGGACGCGGGAGTCCGCACGGCGGCGTCTTCCTCAACATCTCGGAGAAGCGGAGTCCCGAATACATCAAGGCCAAGCTCCCGAGCATGTATCACCAGTTCAAGGAGCTTGCGGGCGTCGACATCACGACCGATGCGATGGAGGTCGGGCCGACGACGCACTACGCGATGGGCGGAGTGAAGGTACACCCCGAGACGGCGGCGACACGCGTTCCCGGACTGTACGCGGCCGGTGAAGTGGCCGCGGGCCTTCACGGCGGCAATCGACTCGGCGGGAATTCCCTCTCGGACCTCATCGTGTTCGGTCAGCGCGCCGGCGCCGCTGCCGCGGAAGAGGCGAGAGGCGTATCCCTCGCCGAAATCCCGGCAGCCGAACTGTCCGCGGCCGTCGCGGGCGCGACGGCTCCCTTCGCGCGCGAGGGTGGGCGCAATCCCTTCGGCGTGCAGGAGGAATTGCAGCAGATCATGCAGGACAAGGTCGGCATCGCCCGCACGGAGGAGGCGCTGCGCGATGCCCTCGAGGATGTCCACCGGCTTCGCGGAGCGCTCGACAGCTGCTCGGTCGACGGGGGGAGAGCCTTCAACCCGGGTTGGCACACCTGGCTCGATCTCCGCGTCATGCTCACCGTGGCCGAGGCGGTCGTCCTCTCGGCGCTCGAGCGCCGGGAAAGCCGCGGCGCGCATACCAGGATCGATTATCCGGACTCCGACGCCTCGCTCGGGCGGGTCAATCTTGTCATCCGTTCGTCCGAGGGGCGGATGGTGACGGATGCCGAACCGGTATCGGAGCCGCCGGCCGAACTGAGGCAGCTCATCGAGGAAGGGGTGTAGCGAGGTGGCGGAACGAACTTTCCAGGTCTACCGCGGGTCCGGCGACGACGGACGGCTCGAATCCTACACGGTGGAGATCGACCAGGGCATGGTCGTGTTGGACGCGATCCACCGTATCCAGGCGGAACACGCGCCGGATCTCGCGGTGCGCTGGAACTGCAAGGCCGGCAAGTGCGGATCCTGCAGCTGCGAGGTCAACGGGCGGCCCCGCTTGACGTGCATGACCCGACTTTCCGACTACGGCGAGGGCGAACCGATCACGGTTACGCCGATGAAGGCCTTTCCCGTCATCAAGGACCTCGTCACCGACGTCTCCCAGGCGTACCGGAACAACGCCTCCATCCCGCGTTTCAAGCCGCGCCCCCGCGATGCGGACGACGGCTGGCGCATGCAGCAGTACGAGATCGACCGGGCGCAGGAAATGAGGAAGTGCATCGAGTGTTTCCTCTGCCAGGACGTCTGCCACGTCCTCCGATCACACGGGAAGCACGAGGAATTCATCGGCCCTACCTACCTCGTGAGAACGGCCGGATACAGCCTCAATCCGATCGATGTGGAGGACCGGAGCGAGTTCCTCCGGGACGCGGGAGGAATCGGCTACTGCAACATCACGAAGTGCTGCACGGAAGTGTGCCCCGAGCACATCACGATCACGGACAACGCGATCATCCCCCTCAAGGAGCGGGTGGTCGACCGCTTCTACGACCCGCTGAAGGCGCTCGTTAGACTCGTGCGGCGACGCTAGCAGTCCGTGGAAAAACCCGGCGCCGCCGCCGGGACCGGGCTCAGCCGAAGTCTTCGACGTTCAATACGTGCATGTCGGCAATCCGCCGAAGTCCCGAGCCCGATGTAAGATACACCTCGGCGCCCGAAACGAGGGCCGTTGCAATCTGCAGGGCCCGTTCCGGCCGACCTCCAAGCTGCGCTCGCACTTCGGCGGCCTGGATGGCGATCTCGGGGCCGGCCGACACGATCTCCAGCCGTGGGTAGAGGCGCATGTTCCGCGCCACATCGCGCGCCGACGCCGGCTTTCCCTGCCGATACACCTCGGCGAGGATCTGGTACAGGGTCAGACTCGACGTTTGGGCCCTGATGCCGCCGCTCGCAATGCCCGAGAAGACGACATCCGTTTGTCTCGTCGGGCCCCTGTCGATCAGGTGAAGGGCGAACACGCGAGCGTCGACGTGAACGAGTTCGGCCGCGGTCAGGCGTTCCTCGAGACCCGCGGGGTTCGCCGCCTGCGCCAATCAGGCTTCCTCGAGTTCGGGCCAGAGACCGCCGGCGTCGACCACGTCCCGAAGCAGGCCCCTTAGCCGATCTTCGTCGTCCGGCGGCAGCTTTTCCATCCTCACGGTCTCGCCGTCGACGGACACCGCGAGCCGGTCCCCGGGTGCGAGGCCGAGCGCCTCCCGCGCGGCTTTTGGAACCACGATCTGGTTCTTGCTGCTCATCTTTACCGAAACGACCATACGTCGAATCCTAACCCTTTACCGTGTCGCTTGGCAACGGGACCGCAAAACGGGATGGAGGGACGGGTCAGGT